>JBAZHS010000031.1:0-10838 GCA_041652275.1 Parachlamydiales bacterium | reverse complement strand
CTGGACAAAGGTCGACTCCGGGCACGGCAAGCTGGCAGAAAAAGCGCTTAAGGCAATTTTGCCGGACATGGCTGATTTTCCCTATGTTATCCGCATGGAATCGAACATCACCGAGTCCAACGGCTCCTCTTCAATGGCCTCGGTCTGCGGCGGCTGCCTGGCTTTGATGGATGCCGGCGTACCAATTAAAAAACCGGTTGCCGGAATTGCCATGGGACTGATTTTAGAAAACAATAAATTTAAAATTCTTTCCGACATCCTGGGCGCCGAAGACGCTCTCGGCGACATGGACTTCAAAGTCACCGGAGACAAAGACGGCATCAGCGCTTTTCAAATGGATATCAAAGTCGAAGGGATTACCCACGAGATTATGCGCCAAGCGTTAATGCAGGCCAAAGCCGGAAGAGAGCATATTTTAAATAAAATGATCGCCGTCTGCCCCAAGCCTAGAAGCTCGCTTTCCATCCATGCCCCGCAGATTTCCAGCATCCAAATTAAACCAAGCAAGATCGGCCTTCTGATCGGACCTGGCGGCAAGCAGATCAAAGCCATCATCGAAGAATCCAAGGCTGAAATCGATATCAATGACGACGGCATGGTTTCGATCGCCACCCACTCCGAAGAAAGCATGGAAATTGCCAAACGGCTCATTAACGAAGTGGTAGCCGATGTCGAAGAAGGCCAAGTCTATAACGGCACTATTACCGGCATTAAAGAATTCGGCCTTTTCGTCGAGCTGCTGCCCAATAAAGAAGGGCTTTGCCACATCTCGGAAATTTCGCACAAGCGGATCGATAACCTGCGCCATCTCTTTAAAGAAGGCGACAAGCTTGAAGTGAAGGTAATCGAGATCAACGACCGCGGACAGGTCCGCCTTTCGCACAAAGCACTTTTGGAAACTGCCGAAAAAGCCAAAGTTTAAACTTTAAACTGGAATTGCTTTACTCTGAACCCGTCTTTGGCTTCTTTTAAAACAAGCAGCCAAAGACGGTATTTTTCTTCATCTCCGAAGCCAGGAACTCGGCCTTTATGGCTTCTCAAAAAGGTCTTAGCCATAGCAAAAAAACCAGCTATAAGCTCCGCCGGGGCAAAACCAACTAACCAAGCGACACACGGAGCTTGCCGATTACCCCGTAAACCAGGCCCAAGGCTTTTGAAAACCGTCAAAGGCCGAAAAGACTTTGACAAAAAAATAGTGTTAGCACTAAATTTAGAGTTCACTTGAAAAATATACTGATATGACTATCGCCCTGCGAAAAAAAAAGTTTTTTAAAACCAGGCTTTCTTTAGCAAACGCCTTTGTTGAAAAATTAAAAACAAAGAAGTTCGATGCCATTTCAATTAAAGACATTTGCTCGGCAACAGAAGTTAGCGAAGCAACATTCTTTAATTACTTTCCCCAAAAACTGGATATAATTTTATATTTATTAAAGATCAAACTTTTCAAAACCTTTTGGAACATCTATAATTTTCCCCAAGACCTCTCCGCCACCGGGCGGATCGAAAAAACCTTTGAACTGTTTGCCAATGAAATCACCCATCCCTACATTTTTTTTGAAATAATTTTCATTCTCGGAACCCAAAACCTGCGGATGAACTCGGTTGCCATCTCAAAAGACGAATTTAAATATATCTATCCCGAATGCCAAAAGGCCGGAGAGATCCGGTTAAAAACCCTCCGCCGTTATTTTGCCGAAACAATTCAAAAGGGAATCCAAAAAAACGAGTTTTCTAAAAATATCAGTAAACCTAAACTTGTGCGGTTTTTAATGACCATCCTAAAGGGCGTTCCCCTGTCTACGCCGCTTTCAGAATTTAATCGTATTGCCGCCCTTTACCAAGAACATCTTTCAATTCTATGGAAGGTTTTTCAAATATGAACATGCGATTGCTTTTTATAAAATATCTTTGCGCCTCAATTTTTATTTTTTCCTGGCTTCTGTTTCCCTCACCCGTTTTTACCGCCACAATACCCTTGAATTTAAACGAGGCCGTCTCCAAAGCGCTTCGAGCCAGCGAAGATTGCCAAATCCAGGAGAACGAACTGCTTAAATCCGAATACAAAACCAGGGAAACCACCTCTATTTTATTTCCCCAAATAACCGGGGATCTAACCTATGTCAACAATGTAAAATATCCCGACATCCCCACCACCCGGTTTGTCAAAAACCACAATTTTGACGCCGGCATCAGCATCAACCAAATTATTACCTCTTTCGGGAAAATTTCTTCTTCCATTTCGGCCATGAAAAAGCTAGCCGGCATGAATAAGCACAAAAAAGAAAGCGTTAAAGACGAAACGGTTTTTAATACCAAGCTGCTATATTTTAACGCTTATTTCGCAAAAAAAAACCTGCAGATCACCAAAGAATCATACGAAAACACCCTAAAAAACAAAGCGCTTTTGGAAAAGCAATCCGCTTCCGGACGCCTTTCTAAAAGAGACAACATAAAAGTTGCCGCCGATGTGGCGGCCCGCATTCCCATGATGCGCACAGCTGAATCAACCTACGCCATTGCCATGGAAACCTTAAAACGAAACCTTGGAATGCCTTATGACTGTGCTTTGGAACTGACGGAAGGATATCGTACCGAATATAAAAACTTTGATATCAAAGAAGCCCTCGGCAGACTGGAAAAACACCAGCCTATTTTAAAAGCTTTGCTAAAATCCATCGAAGCGCAAGAAAGCCTGATCACAAGCAAAAAGGCCGAATATTTTCCTACCCTATCGGCTTTTTTTAAATGCAACTATAAGGGTTCCAGCGATGATTATTTTATCGGAAACGATGCGCTCTATAATTATCATGTTTTTGGCTTGAACCTGCAAATCCCTCTTTTTTACGGCAACCGGACCAGTTATAAAATCAAGCAAAGCAACGCCGATAAAAACAACACTATTTTAACTTATCAAAAAACCAAAAAGAACCTGGAGCTGGAGCTCGACAAGGCCATTACCGAGTACAATGAACTGATCAATACGCTGCCCTCCAACCAGGAAGCCATCGATTTGGCGCAAGAATCTTTTGACCTAAGCCAAAAATTATTCGTATCCGGACAGCTCTCGGCAACCGATTTAAACGACGCCGAAATGATGCTCACAAGTCAAAAATTAAAAAAAGAAGCCAGTTTATTTAAACTGCAGGTGGCTCTGGCAAAAATTGAGCGCCTGTCCTGCATAGGAACAATTTATGAATAAAAAAGCTTTTCTCTTTTATTTATCAGCTCTTCTTCTTGTGGGTATTTCAGTCGTCGTTAAACAAAAATCCATTACCCGCAAAAACCAAAACGCCGCCGTTAGCTTTTATTCTTCCTGGAAAAATGAAGGCAAGCCGGTAATGGTCCAAAAGGTTCAAAAAACCGATCTGGAAACCACCTTTAAAATGACGCTTTATTTGCAGGAAGAAAACACTTATATTGCCTATGTTCCCAAAGCCACCGTACGCCATCTTTCTCCCGCCTCGAAAGTTTTCATCCATTACCAATCAAAAAAAGTTCCGGCCACCATTAAAGAGGCCTCTTTAACGCTGCATAAGGATACCGGCATGTACCCCGTCAAAATTTTCTGCCCGGAAAAACTGGGCGCCAACACGGAAAAATATCTTGCCGAAGCCACCGTCAACAAAACTAAAAACACCTTCCTTTTGCCCTATAACTCCATTAACCTGGAAAAAGGCCGCTTTTTCGTTTGGACCATAAAAAAAGGCCGGGCGCACAAACAATTTGTTACCCTCAAAACAAGAAGTCATCTAGGAATCGAGGCCAGCGGCATTAAAGAAAAGGACTTAATCGTCATTCAAGGCTCTTCCTTTATCAAAGAAAATGATCCTGTAAAGATCAACTATGGGAATTAATCTATGATTGAATTTTTTATTAAGCGCCCGGTTACAACCATCATGTTTGTTTCTGTTTTTGTCGTTCTGGGTATTTTTTCTTACTTCAATTTAAAACTCGATAAACAGCCCAAGGTTGATTTTCCAATTGTTACCGTATCCGTCGTTTATCCGGGATCCACATCGCTTGAGATGGAAACCGCCATTACCAACAAACTTGAAGACGCTATTTCCGAACTTTCCGAAGTCAAAAAAATCCGCAGCTACTCCTATGACAATTTCGGCTATGTTTTCGTTGAATTCCAGCTTTCTTCTGAGATCAACACCAAACTCATTGAAGTCAAAGACAAAATCGACAGCCTGCTCAATACCTTTCCCGAAGGCATGAAAAAACCGGTTATTGCCAAGTTCAACCCTTTTCTTGAACCGGTTGTCAACCTGGCCCTTTCCAGCCAAGCCCTTTCCGCCAAAGAACTCTATGAACTGGCCGACGGAATCCTAAAAGACCAGATCCTGGCTATCAAAGGGGTTGCCAACCTCGAACTTTTCGGCGGCGAACAAAGGCAGATCAATGTTTCTTTGGATCCCGCCCTGATGAGAGAGCACTATGTGGCCCTGGAAGATGTGCTGGCCACCATAAAAATGAAAAATAAAAACCTGCCCGGTGGACTTTTGGAAAACGGCAAACAAGCATTCAACCTACGTTTTATCGGCGAATACGCCAGAGTGCAGGATATTGAAAACACGCTTATTATGACCAGAAACGGCGAAAGCCTTCCGCTTAAAACAATTGCCACCGTGGAAGATAGTGTTAAAAAAACGGAAAAAATTGCCCGTTTCAACGGAAAAAGCGTCGTTGGCATTTCAATCAAAAAAGCCTCTGACAGCAATGCCGTAGAAATCGCCCGGCATATTCATAAAAATTTAGCCAAGTTCCAAAAATCCCTGCCGAAAAACACAACTCTGGAAATTGCCAACGACACAACGCAAGTAATTGTCTCAGAAAATTATAAGACGCTTTGGACAATCCTGGAAGGGATTTTACTGACCATTGCCATCCTTTATCTTTTTACAGGAAGCTTCAAGCTCACTTTCGTTTCCGCCATCGCCATTCCAATTTCTCTTGTTTCCGCCTTTTTCCTTATGGACCTTTCTAAATTTTCGATTAATTTTTTAACGCTTCTGGCCATTGCTTCCTCAATTGGAACCCTGGTAGCCAACGCGATTGTAATTATCGAAAATTTCTGGAAGCACCTTTCGGAAGGCAAAAATGCCTTTGACGCCGCCGTGGTCGGTACCAAAGAAGTTTCCGTCGCCATCCTGGCCTCCACCGGAACAAACTTGGTCGTTTTCGCCCCCATTGTCTTTATGGGCGGCATGGTCGGCATGTTCATGACCTCATTCGGTTTGACGGTAATCTATGTCACCCTTTTTTCTCTTCTCGTCTCTTTTGCCTTAACGCCGATGCTTTGCTACACGATCTTAAAAAAACAGGAAAACTCTTCAGGCCGCATGGTCCGCCTGGTTAACAGCATTATGCAATTTTTTCTTAGCAAATACAAAACGGTCTTTGAAGATACTTTCCGCTATCCTAAAACCATCTGTCTGCTGATTATACTCGGAATTTTTTCCATCCGGTTTTTAACACCCTACATTCCCAGCAACTTTATGCCCGCTTCCGACAAAAACAGCCTTTCCATCGAGATTGCCCTGCCACAGGGATCTTTGCTGGAAAAAACCCTGCAAACGACCAAAACAATCGAACAAAAAATCGCCCGCCTTCCCGAAGTACAGTCCTACTTTTCCCTGGTTGGAAAATCAGGCCCTGAAAACGCCTCTGTTACTGTCAACCTGCTCCCCGTTGAAAAAAGAAAAAAATCCGACGTGAAAATTATTGAAGAACTGGTGCCCTTCTTTTCCAAAATTCTGGATGCTGAAATTACCATCAACAGAGGCGATCGCAAAGGGTTCGATTCCGGCGATATTACGCTTAATATCAAAGGGTCAAACTATGATCAAATGATCGGATTTATGCAGCAGATGAAAGAAAAGATGATCGATACCGGCTATTTCCGCAATATTTCCTCGACCTACAAAATCCCAAAAAAAGAAATTCGGTTTATTCCCGATCAAAAACGCCTGATGGAATATGGCCTGAAAGAGCTGCAGGTCGGCTCTTTGATCTATTCCGCTGTTTATGGAGACCGTTCCAATATCTTTAAAAACAACGGAAAAGAATATGACATCCTGATCAGGCTCGACGAAAAATATGTCAAAGAATACAGCGATCTTCAGTATGTGGATGTGATTTCCAAAAAAGGGCTGCTCCCCATTTTAAAAATTGGCACACTGAAAGAACAAAAAGCCGTTCCCATGCTGGAGCACGAAAACAAAAAAAGAGTGCTGAAGCTAAACGGTTTTTTAGCCAAGTCCGATCCGGGCCATGTAACAGGGGTTTTGCAAAAAGCTTTTTCCGAAATCCCTAAAAATTCCGATGCCGACTATACTTTTGCCGGCATGGCGGAAATGCAGGAAGAATCTTCAATCGAAATCATCAAGGCTTTCCTTCTGGCGGTAATCTTAACTTACATGCTGCTGGCAGCCATTATGAACTCGCTTGTCCGTCCGCTTGCCATTATTATTTCCGTCGCCACTTCATTCATTGGGGTTTATTTTACTTTGTTTTTCCTGGAAGAATCCATTAACATCTCCTCTATGCTTGGCATGATTATGCTCGTTGGCCTGATCGTCAACAATTCCATTTTACTACTCGACGACGCGATCCAAAAGATCGAGCAAAAGATGCCCCTAAAAGAAGCGCTTTGGTCCGCCGCCTCAGAAAAATTCAGGGTTATTTTAATGACCTCTTTGGCCATTATTTTGGGAGTATTGCCCCAACTGTGGGACATTATGCCGGTTAAATCTTCCATGGGCGCTGTGATGCTGGGCGGCATGGTCGGCTCACTCTTGTTCTGCTTTTTATTTACCCCGGTCGCTTTTTATTATATTGAAAAGCTCAGAATAAAATTTACCAAAAGGCCGGAAAAAACATAAAAATCCCTTCCGGTAAAAAAAGCCTGGAAATTTAAAATTCTAAATAAAAAAACCTCTGCGACCCTTGCCCCATTTTATTAGCCCGGCCCAAAGAGGTTCGCTGTACCTTCCGGCAATCGGTTAATGGTACAAGGTATCAAAAACAACCGTTGAAAGATCTTTTTTGCGATAAATTTTTTTTATTTTCTCTCTTTCTTTTCGATATTTTTCTTTATGGGGATCGTTTTCTAAAAAAGATCTAAAAGCAGGCAAGGGAAAAGACTGCGAAGATAGATTTTTATCTACCTTTTCTGAAAAAAAATATTTTTGCGTCCGGTTTATCAGATCTGAAAAAAAAGCTTTAGCTTTTTTATTGGCGAATTTTTGAAAAAAAAGTGAAAACGGATATGCATTTTCTAAACCATATCCATAAAGAACACCCCACAAAGAGACGCTTTGCACTGAAGGTTTTTCATAAAACATTTTGCTCCAGAAAAGCGAATTTTCATCTTCAATTTCAAAAACCAGGGTGGCAGGATCAAATTCTTTGCCTAAATAATTTTTAAAAAGCAAATAATGCTTTTGCATTATTTGAATTGTTTCAAAAATATTGATAAAATAAAGAAACCTGAAATTCTTTTTACTCGAATGTTTTTTTTCTACCACTAAAAACCGTTTAATTTTTTCTTTTTGCAATAATTTCTGCCACTGCTCAAAAGATCTGCTTAAGGAATGTTTTGCATTGAAAACAAGAACATTTTCAGCTTGGTTTTGATCTGCCAAATTATTTTGCACGGCCTTTTCTTCTTCCATTTCTAAAGATATTTCAGTAATTGGTTTTGTACCATGTAAGGTATAGGCAAGGCCGTCCATGAATAACATTTTAGTTAAAAGCTCTTCGATTCCTTCTTTGTTAGATTCCGAAGAAACCTTTTTTTGTAAATCATGACAGGAAGTAAAAATAAAAATTGACAGGAATAAAATTACTTTTTTAAAGTTTAACATGTTTAAATTTATAAACAAGGAACTTTCATGAAAAAAATTTATTTTTTTATGTTTATAATGGCACAGGTTTTAATTTTAGCAAACTCAAAATTTGACAAATATTTAAATGCTATTTTCTCTGACGCCAATTGTATAGATTCCTATACTGAAGAAAAAATTTACTTCAGAAAAGATAAAATTATCTTTTCTGAAAATGGCTGTTATTTAAATTTACAAAACAATCAAAAACTGCCCCTTCCTTTGTTAGCTTTCGATAAAGGAAATTATTTTTTACATATTTCCCGCGCAACCATGAATTCCGTAGACCGTGAATTTATACAATGTCCTTATTGTGGAACATGGCGAAGAAAATGGACTTCGCATTGTATAAACCCAGACTGTCCCTTAAGTTAAACCGCTCTCTTTGGTGATGTTGGATTTACGAATAACTTTTGTAAAATGGTAAAATAAATTGATCCTGTAAATTTTTGTCCCTACACGACCATTTTTATACTTTTAAAGATTGAAAAAAGGATTTCTAAAAAACTTAAAATGAAAACTTTCTGCTTGGCGGAACCAAAAGCTCACCTAACTGTCTTACCGGACTGTCTTTTAAGGCTGCTTTTCTTTCAATAAAATAGCCGTGAAGCAACGAATTTTTCGTCTGCAAATGCTTTAAAAAATCCTGGTTGTTGGTTTTTTTTAAAAAGTTTTGAAAAACTTTTCTGGCTTTTCCATGAAAAGAAAGGCTGGCACACTTTTTTTTTGTTTCTGTTTTAATCTCTTCCTGTAGACCTTCCAGGTAGCAAAACCAAATAGTTTGGCAAAGGTTGATGATTCGTGTTACTGCTGAGTTATCCAGATCAGAAGAAAAGCTAAAAGGATCATTTTTAAGACAGATACAATCCATCAGCCGTTCCGTTAGTTCATCATACAAAATTATCGAAGAAATTGATGCCATAAATTATTTAATATTAATTAATAATTAACACTGTTTTTTAATAAAACGGTTAAATTTTAACCAAAAGTTTTGATATTATCAATCCGCTTTTTAAGAATTCTCTAAAAAATTACTTTCGTCCGGCATTGTTGCATAAGTCATAAATAGCTTGAATATCAACAACTTATATCTTCGGGGTTTTTGCTGCTTATTTTTATAATTATTTAGTTTACAATATTTTTTCGGTTAAGACTTATGCAACAAGGCCCTTTCGTCCGCAAAAAGAAAAAGGTTTAATTCTTAAATAATTTTAAAACCGTATCCAACCTTGTTTGAATTTAAAAAGCTGAAAATTTCTTTCTTAAATTTACACGGTTAATTTTATCTCCGCTGAAATTTTTCAAAAAAGCCCTTTTAAAAATTCCCTAGGTACTTTGCGGACTATCCAAAGATCCTTCCAACGGCTTGTTCTTTTTCTCAGGAGGAGGCGGTGGTGTTTTGATCTGCAGCTCGTCGGCGGCCTTAAGTCGGCTTCTTTTTTTCCCGATATCCCAAGTGCCGGCCATAATCTGCTTAATGTCTTCGCCTTCCAGGGTTTCAAACTCCATCAGCATGTCGGCAATCTGTTTGACATGCTCTTGATGCTCGGAAATAATCTGGGTCGCCGTTTTATGGGCCTCATCCACCAGTTTAAAAACTTCTTGATCAATCTTTTCCGCAGTTTCTTCCGAGTAGTTTTTTTCGTGGAAACCAGCCAGGCCGATGTATTTTCCGGCTTCTTCCCTTTCATCATAGGTTACCGTGCCCAGAAGCTCGCTCATGCCCCATTCGCAGACCATGGCCCGGGCCAAACGGGTGGCCTGGGTAATGTCCATCTGGGCGCCGGAAGACAGGTCCTTTAAAAAGATCTCTTCCGCCGCTCTGCCGCCCATGGCAATGGCCAGCTGGTCCAAAACCTCTTTTTTCCAGTAGCCCAAGCGGTTTTTCTTGGGCATAAAATGGGTGGCGCCAAGCGACATTCCGCGAGGAATAATTGTAACCTTATCCACCGGGTCCGCATGTTCTACGCAAAGACCGACCATCGCGTGTCCGGCTTCATGAAAAGCCGTCGAGAGCTTTTCTTGCTTATCCATGTCCAAAGAGCGCCTTTCCTTGCCGAAGCGCACTTTATCGCAGGCCTCGCGAACTTCCTGGGAAGTCACGGCCTTGCGGCCTTTTCTGGCGGCCAGAAGGGCGGATTCATTAAGAATGTTTTCCAGATCGGCGCCGGAAGCTCCCGGCGTTACTTTAGCCACATCCATCAGTTCTACCGAAGGATCGATCTTGATCCGGCGGGCATGGACCTTTAAAATTTCATAGCGGCCTTTGACATCGGGCAGATCCAAAACAACCGTCCGGTCGAACCGTCCGGGCCGAAGCAAAGCTTTATCCAAAATATCCGGACGGTTGGTGGCTGCCATTAAAATGACGCCCTCCCTGGTATCGAAGCCGTCCATTTCCACAAGCAGCTGGTTTAAGGTCTGCTCCCTTTCATCATGGCCGCCGCCGATGCCGGCGCCCCTTTGACGGCCGACCGCATCGATTTCATCGACAAAAATAATGCATGGAGCGCTCTTTTTACCCTGATCGAAAAGATCGCGAACACGGCTGGCGCCAACCCCGACGAACATTTCGACAAAATCGGAGCCGGAAATTGAGAAAAAGGGCCGGTCCGCTTCGCCGGCAACCGCTTTGGCCACCAGTGTTTTACCTGTGCCGGGAGGACCGATTAACAAAACGCCTTTGGGAATACGGGCGCCCAGAGCGGTAAATTTACCAGGATCCTTTAAAAAGTCAACCACTTCGGAAAGCTCTTCTTTAGCCTCTTCAGCTCCGGCAACATCTTTAAAGGTCACCTTGATCGATTCTTTAGTCAAAAGCTTGGCGGGCGATTTGCCAAAATTCATGGCAGAAGAACCGACGCCTTTCATCTGGCGGGCAAACAGGAAATAGATCACAAAAGCCAACACAACCAAAGGTAAAATCGTCACAATGTAGCTGGCGTAATT
>JBAZHS010000030.1:0-10843 GCA_041652275.1 Parachlamydiales bacterium | reverse complement strand
CTTTACTCTGGGCAATCGACTTTTCCTGCAGGGCCGCCAGCAGCTGCTTGTTATATTTTAAAGCCAGCTTCAAAGCGTCTTCAATGGATAAAAACCCGGAAAGCAGCGGACGGTTTAATTCTTCTTTTTGCTTAACATATTCGGAAACTTGCGCTTTTTCATTTTTTATTAAATTTAAATAGACGGTTTTTTTGGAAGCGCAGCCGGTTAAAAAAATCAAAAAGAAACTAAAAAAAACTATTTTTCGCATCGCCATCATCAGTTTAAAAACTTTAAGCTGCTTATATTAAAAACACTTTAACATAATCGGAAATAACCGGGCAACCCAAGAGAACCGAAAAAGCATACCCCCGCCTCCTGAATAAATCAGGAGCATTACGGCTTCTGGGGCAAGCGAAAAAACAGCTTATTCCCAGAAAACCGGAGCGGGTTTTTCCGGAGTTTTTTGGCGGCGCGTTTCATCGTCGGAACCGGTATCATCCGTCCGGACTGGCGGCGCTTTGGAAGGTTCGGGGGGATCCGCCGCTGGATTTGGCTCTTTTTCGATTTCTTTTAAAATTTCTTCAATTGGCTTTGGCGGCAGCTCCTGTTTCTGTAAAACCGGATTTTTGCTGTTAAAGAGCTTATAGTGAAGCCCATAGCCCCAGCCATAGAGTTTGCCGTCTTTAAAAATCAGGGGCGTAAAATTATGGTCCGTAAACCCTTCCCGGCCAATTTCTATGCCTTTGGTAACATAATACCAAACGACATAGGTTTGCCCGCCGGAGGTTTTAAGCGAAATTTTTTTCGGGCAGCCCAGGAGTTTTTTAACTTCAGCCTCGCTCATCCCTTTCTCCAGCTGGGAAATCCGGGTTGCGGTTTCAACAGCCGTAAAAGTTTGCGCAAAAGGCGATCTTTCACAGGAAAGAGAAAAGAAAAAAAATGCTAAAAACAAAAAAACAGGACGCATAAAAACTCCCGCCTTGCATAGCCTCATTCTAACCAAGCTGGAAAAAAGGTCTACTGAAAAATCAGCTCTCTTGCATTTATCTTTACCCGGAGCCGGTATCCGGCGGGAAAAGCCGGCTTCCATTTGTCAAAAAGCGCTTCTTCCTGTAAAAGCGGATTATCTGAAAGGTCTAAACAGCCAAGCCCCTGGTAATCTTCGCCGCCGCCCTCCGGATTGAAAAGCGCTAAAAGCTCGGCCCGGGGAACGCCGTCGGTGTTTTGCACTAAACCGGGGCTTAAATGGCAGCGGTTTAAAATTAAAGTATGCAATTTTTTCTCACGGCAGAAGGTCAGCAGCTCTCTTAAGGTATGGTTATTTAAAACAATATCGGAAAAATCCAGCTCCTGAATGTCCAGAGCTTCCATTTGCTGTAAAACAGAAATAGGCCGCCTTAATGGATCTTCCGAAGGCAGCACCTGAAGCTTCCAGCCCTCCGGCAGACGGAAAAACCGCGCAAAGGGCTGGTGGTTACGGGTCAGAACTACTGTTTTAACGGACTCCGGCAAAGCCTCTAAAAAAGCTTGCGGATCGCCCTCATTTCCGGCCAGTTCATATTCCAGTTTTTCTAAAAAAGGCAGATAACGGCCTAAATCCTGAATCAGGTTTTCACCGGCAATGCCGCCTTTGGCAACCAGGCTTTTCACCGGCAGGCCGGCAATCGTTTCGAAAAAGTCTCTGGTAAAAGCCCGGGAAGAACTTAACTCTTTTACCGCAAACTGCCCCTGGTAAAAAGCCGAAAGGAAGCTTTGAAGCCTTTGCTCAGTCGTAAAAAGGTCCAAGTTCAGCTTCACGCCAAATCTTGCCAGGGCATAGTATTCGCGGCGGGATTCTTTGCTCAGATGGGCCACGAAATCCCTGATCTGCTTTTCCGGGGTCTCGGAACGCGCCAAAACCTTTTCTCTTAGGCCCTCTTCAAAGGCAGCCTGCATCTGCTCTTGGTTGGAGGCTAAAAGCACTCCCTCCCGATCATAGCAAAAATAAACCAGGCGGCTTTGGATTTTCCTTAAAGCTCCTTCGGAAAAAGTACAGTTTTTAAGTTCTAAAACTTTTAAGTCCAGGTTGGCTAAAAGGGTCGACACTTCACTGTCGGCCAAAGAAGTGTTTTCCAGGCTTAAGGCATTTAAAGCCGGAAAAACCGATTTCCTGAAAAGGGGCAAAAAAGCTTCCAGCCCACGAATTTGCCGAAGACCTTCGGTCAGCTCCTGTTTTAAATATATTTTTTTGATCTGCGGATATTTGAAGCTTAAGATTTCCAACAGGTTTTTCAGCTTTTCTTCTCCAGAGGCAACATCGCCGCCGAAAACCCGCATGGTCTGAGAAAGATTAATGCAAAGCTCGCCGTCCTCGATCTGATACTTGACGGCCGAGCGCTGGTTGATCTGGTCAAGAAGACCGGAGCTTAAAAATTCGGGGTTTTGCGGAAAAACGACCTCTTGTAAAAGAACTGCCTTTTCTTCCAGTTTCCGACGTTTTTGCCTTTCTTCTCCAGCGGAAGGCGGAGGAATTTCTCCAACCGTCCACCCCCTGATTCTGGCAATCAGCTCTAAGGAAAGGCGCTGAAACTTGTCAATCCGGGCTTTAAACCGCGGACCCAGGTTCAGCATCAAAGCCGTCATACAGGAAATGGCCAGCAAAGACATCACCGCATGGCTGGCCAAAAGCGCCACTCCAGCGATTCCGGCGGCGGCAAGCGCGACAAAGACCAGTTCGCCAAAAGCCTTGACGGCAAAATGATAAACCCGGAAAGCTTTTTCCCTAACTTTTTCCCAGGCACTGGCTTCCGGCCTTTGCTGGAAACTTACTGCTCTGATCGTTGCTCCCATAACCATACCTCGCAAGTATTTATTGGCCAAAAATTTTAACTTTTAACTTTTTAAGCAGCCCGACGACACTTTCCTGATCTTCTTCAGCAGCTTTTTCCGCCCTGGTATCGGAAGCGGCGCCTTCAAGCTCCCTTAAAACCACTTCTCCGGCGCAAGCGGGCTCGCCCTCAAAACCGTTTTGATACCAGTTTTTCAGGCCGTAACGATCATCCACATATTTCCGCCAGTTTTTTTCCGAAGCGATCTCCATTAAAAGCGCCAGGGTCGAACTGGAGCACTCCCTCAGCACCGCCGCCTGGTTCAGATCCTCTGAAAAAATACTTTTTTTAAAAGCGGCCTTGATTTTTTCCAGCATGGCGGCGGTTATATGATATGACCTAAGCCTCTCTTCCGCTCTTTCGCTTTTTAAAAGGGCAAACAAAAACGCCATGGCTCCGTCGATTTCAAGCAATCCGGCCGCCTGTTTTCGCAGCGCCTCTTTTTTAGCTTCCATTTCCGCCGTTTCCGTCCTGGTATAAATCAAAAGCGCTTCCAGCCTCAGCCGGCCTAAATAAAACAGCCCTTCCCGGGCTTTTTTTTCACTTTTCTTATAGCCGCTCAAAACATCGATCAGATCTTCTTGCAAAGCACTTGGCAAAACCGCTCCGCGGCCAGCCTCTTTGCTGCCGGGAAAAGCAAAAGGCGGCAAAAGATAACGCCTTTCAAGAGCTTTTTTGCCTTTAGAAACGCCTTTTTCTCTAACCGCCGTACCTGGATAGAGACTGGCCGAATCTCTTCTAGGTTGTTCTTCCGCAAGTCTCGGCAATCCGCCAAGAGCGCTCCGGCTGATGGCGCCGACAGCCGGATTAGCTCCAGCCAGGCGCGGATCGCCTCCGGCTTCGATAGAAATACGGTTGCAGCAGCCGCCCTGGCAGCATCTCATACCCTGAAAACAGTTCACTGTATCAATCAACTTTCCGAAAAGCGAAAAGATTGAACCGCACGACATTTTCATCTCCCTTTTTCCACCAAGCCGGAACGCGTAGCTTTAGCTTAAAAAATCAAGCCACTTGAAAAGCTCGTTCAAATCGGGAGAAATTAAAAAGTAAAGGTTTTTTTTTAACAAGACAAAAGTAAATATTTTTTTTTTACAAGACAAACGCTCAACCGCCGTTTGCTCTAGGTCGTTTTCATCCCAGTCTTTTTAAAGGCGGCAAGAATTAAATTTGGGCTTTAAACTTTTTCAGCATTTCTAAAAGCCAGAACTTGGCCTGGTGCAAAATTTTAAGCTCGGGATCCATTTTGAAAAGCCAGAAAGCCAGGGCCACACCGACCAAAATCCAAAACAGGCGTTTAAACATGCCGCTCCCCTTTTGGGCTCATTCTAAAAAAAAAAAGATTTAGGGAAAGTCTTTTGTTCAGTGTTTTTTTTAATTCTGCCAAAAAATCTGTTTTTTTGAATGCCGGGATCATCTATAATTTTTAATGAAATATTTATTTTTAAAGCTTTAACTTATCAAAAAAAAATAGCGAAGGAAGAGCCTTCCATGGAATTAATGCGCCTTTCCAAATATCTTTCCCAAAAGGGCTTTTGCTCGCGCAGGGAAGCCGAAGGGCTGATTGATTTGGGCCAAATCAAAGTAAACGGCATTGTTGTCACCGCCCAAGGCACCAAAATCCATCCCAACGACACCGTTGAACTTTTAAGCCGGGCGCAGAAAATACTGGAAAGCAAGGTAACAATCCTCCTTCATAAACCCCTAGGCTATGTTTCCAATCTTCCGGAAAAAGGCTATCTTCCCGCCATCGATTTGATTACCGCTGAAAACCAGATCAAAAAACCAAATGAGCCCGCTTTTGTTCTGTCGATGAAAAAAAAGCTGGCCGTAGCCGGCCGCCTGGACATTGATTCCAAAGGCCTTTTAGTCTTAACCCAGGATGGGACGGTAGCTAAAAAACTGGTCTCTTCCGGCCTCGAAAAAGAATATCTAGTCAGAGTCCTGGGAGAAGTTGCCCCTTTGATGCTCTCAAAGCTCAGCTTCGGCCTGTCTTTGGACGGCCAGCCTTTAAAAAAAGCCAGGATCGCCCTTTTAGAACCGGGCCTTTTAAAATTCATTTTAACTGAAGGCAAGAAACGGCAGATCAGGCGTATGTGCGAACTTGTCGGCCTCAAGGTCGTGGGTTTAAAAAGGGTCCGGATCGGAAAAATCGTTTTAGGCGATTTACCGGTGGGCAAATGGCGTTTTTTAAAACCGCATGAAGCGTTCTAGCTTTTCGCGTTCCTTTCCCCTTTCCGCCGACCCGCTTCTTTAAAACCGTTTTTTTTCAAAAGATTGCCTGATCGTTGAAAAAAAACCGGTTTTTCCGGATCTTCTCCAGAACGATCGAAACCCGGTTGCAGCCGCCGCCGGGGGTTTTAAAAGATCTTTTCAAGAAAAAAAATTACAGACAGAGAAGCGGCTTTTTTAAAACCGCTTCGATAGTTTCTTTTTTTAAACTGCCTTCGCGCAAAAGCATGGGTTTTTCTTCCGCCAAGCTAACAATTGTCGAGGGCTTTTGCAAAAGGGCTTCCCCCCCATCGATCAGAGCGGCAATTTGACCCTGGAAGGCTTCCCTTACCTTTGAAGCTGAAGTAAGCGGCGGCAGAGAGGAAAGGTTGGCCGATGTACCGACCAAAGGAGCCGCCAGAAAGCCGGCCAGTTTTAAAAAAAACGGATGGCTGGGAACACGGACGCCGACGGTCGGATAGGGAGAAACTAAAGCGGGAAGGGAGGCTTTCTTTTTAAGGACCAGCGTTAAGGGCCCGGGCAGAAAATGGCGGGCTAAAAGATAAAACTCGTCCGGGATTGCTTCCGCCACCAAAGCCGCATCTTCAACACGGCCCAGATGAACCGTCAAAGCCTTGCTCCTGGCTCTTTTTTTTAACCGGTATAATTTCTCCAGCCCCCTGGAAGAAGAGAGCAAAGAACCAAGGCCGTAGACTGTTTCCGTTGGAAAAGCAACCGTTTCCCCATTTTCCAGAAAAGCTTTCAGCTGCTTTAAAGCTGCCGGCGTCAGTTCCGTAAAACAAACGGTTTTCAGCATAAAAACCCCAAAAACTTCGAATTTAAAAACTTTAACCCCCGCATTTTAGCAGGAAAAGCCTTTAAGTTTGAAAAAAATCTTAAGAAAACCTTTAAGAATAAATTTAAAAAAATCCGGACAAGCCTTGAACACCAAGTTCAGGTCCGCTTAAACAGGTTGTTTTTTTTAAGTATTTTTTCAGTCCCTTTTTGCTTTAGGAAGCCTGGCTCCCTGCCGCTGGCGCGGGGAAGGGAGGCCCTCAGATGGCCCCTGCGCCAAGGAAACGGGAACCGCTTTTTCTGAATCGGCCGCCGGCCGGCTTTCTAAAATTGCTTTTATCGCTTCGGTAATAGCCTCAAGCAGACCGTTTTCTTCAATCCGCTCTTCTAAAGCACCCTGGGCGGAACTAATAAAATTCCGGCCCCATTTAATATAGGTCTCATCTGTTTGCGGCAAACTGTAATCAGTGCCGGAAGCCCATCGAACCCCCCGAACGCCAAGATCAACGCCGGTTTGAACGCTTTTTTGAGCTGCTTGCACAAAGTCACCGGCCGCCTGCTTGGTTTTGCCTTTCAACCAGGCACCCCAGGTTTTTTCCTGCTTTAAAGCGTCAGCGGCTTTTAAAGCTTCAGCTCTTCGTTTCTCTTCTTCCTCTTTTTGCCTTAAAATTTCAGCCTGGGCCTTTTCGGCCCGTTTAAGCTGCCGGGCCTTGCCAATCGCTAGATAAAGTTTGTCCCTTTCCTCTGCCGTCCAACCGGAAAGATTTTGTCCGTCCGTTTGCAGAAATTCGCGCACCAGGTCTTCGGCCGTAACCAGCTTGGCTTGCAAATGTTCGAGAGCTAAAGCTCTTTGATTTTCTAGCGAGCTCTGGAAGGGTCCGCCAGAACCGGTAAAAAAAGCCGTCACCGCTTTCAGGCAGGCAATAAACAGGTTTTGAATGACAGCCACCAAAAAACCATAGGCATCGGCAATATGGCGCCAAAGGTTTTTGGAAGCAGCCGGAGACTTCGGACTAGAAGAACCGATCGTACTTTGCTGGGCAAAAGGCAACGCCGAAGCGCGTTGGCCCGCTCTTCGAGAGGTTTTAAGCGCCGCCAAAGAAGCTCTGGAAAGAGGCAGGGAGTGGGAAATGGGACGAGGCATAAACTTTTCTCCTAAAAAGAGATTAAAATCATCTCTGCCCAGATTATTTTTTACCATCTTTTTTTAAAAAACAGCGGTCTTTTTTTTACTTCTTTTCCAAGCAAGGCCTCTCCCCTTGCCCGCCCGGTTAATTCCACCCGCTTCCCGGGCCTTAAGGCAAACCTTGGCAAGATTTAAGCTCCTAAGCTACACTAAAAATATTTTAAGGTAAAAAATGTCCATTATTCTCGGCTCCCAGTCGAAACGCAGAAAACTAATTCTGGAGTTTTTTAATCTGCCCTTTACCCAGATCCCCTCCCTTTTCGATGAAAAAACCCTCCCCCCGGAAAAAGATCCGAAAAAGTATGTCGAGGCCCTGGCGGAAAAAAAAGCCCGGGAAATTGCTTTGCGCTATCCGCAGGAAATTATCCTGACTGCCGATACGGTCGTGTATTTTAAAAACAGCTATCTGCACAAGCCGGCTGATGAAACAGAAGCTTTTTCCATGTTAAAAAAGCTTTCCGCTTCCTGGCATCAGGTTTTTACCGGCGTATGTGTCTTTCAAAAAGGCCAAGCTTTTTCCGGATCCGAAGAAAGCCAGGTGCTTTTCAACCCCCTGACAGACGGCCAGATCCAAAAATACCACCGGCATTTTTATTTTTCCGATAAAGCCGGAGGCTATGCCATCCAGGAGGGCGGTTCGATCATTGTTCAAAAAATCAGCGGCTGTTTTTACAATGTAATGGGCCTGCCCATTAACACCGTCAGAGGGCTGCTTTTAAAAGTAGGTTTGGATTTATGGGACTTTTTAAAATAAAGGGTGCTTTTTTTTTCAGCCTTTGGGCTGCCGTCGCATCTTTATTCGGAGAAATTGAAGAAAAAAACCAAAACTACCTGCTCTACCTGGCCTCCAGCGGCTACGTTGAAAAGGCACTTTCCTTTCTGCCGCATTTCTACCAAACCAAAGATTATGCTTTTCTGCAAAACCTGGCTCTTTTGATCCTGGAGAGCGGCTTAAAAAGCGAAAAGACCGAAGAGTCCCGGCTCACCCTTTACGGAGCCGGCGTCGCCCTTTCAACCCATTCCTTAAGGATTCTGGAAAAGGGGCTTTTTTCCCCTGATCTCCCTTCCCAGCTGATTGCTTTGCACTATTTAAGCCTGCTCCAGGACAGTAAAAGCGACTATCTGATAAAAAAAGCGCTCGGCTCCGATTTTTTGGAAGTCCGGGCCGAAGCGCTCTTCCATCTTTGTCTCAAAAAAGATCCGATGGCCTTAGGACAGATGGAGGCTCTCAGAGGCAAGCTGCCGGCCTTTTTCAAACCCTTTTTTCCCCAGTTTCTGGCTTTAATCGGCACCCCCGAAGCAGCCTTTCACTTAAAGCATTACCTGAGCGATGAAAATCCCGAAGCGCGCCTGGAAGCCATTTTAAGCATTGCCAAGCACAAAAGAGAAGAGCTGCTGTTCTATTTGAAAAAGCGCTTCAAGGAAGCGTCCAATCCGGAAAAAGAAGCTTTGCTTTGGGCCTTCGGCGCTTTTGGCGACACTTTATATTTGCCTGAATTTAAAGAGCTGGCCGAACAGGGTAATTTAAACCTGCAGATCAGGTCCATTTTAACTTTAAACCAGCTCGGCGAAAAACGTTTTAACCGCCTCCTTTTGCAAAAAGCCAAAGAGGGCGAACTTTTAGCCATCAGCGCCTGCGCTTTTTTAACGGAAAGCACATCGCTTTTAAAAGAACTGGCCCTCAGCCCGAACTTGCAGGTCAAGATCAACGCCGCTTTGGCTTTATTGGAAAAAAAAGCCGAAGGGGGGCTTGCCGCCATACTGGAAATTTTAACTTCCAATCTTTTTCTCGAGCCCCATTTTTCCAGCGGCCGGACCTTGCGCTATGTCCAGGCCTACTCGACTTATCTGCCGACGATCGACCCAGAAATTTCCTTGCAGCTGAAAGAAGCGCTTTTAAAAGCGGCTTTAGAACTGAAAGAAAATACTTTTCTGGAAATTGCCGAAAAGCTGATTGAAAAAGAAAAAACCGAGCTGATGCCGGCGCTTTTCCGCCTTTTAGAGAACCTCAAAACTCCGGCGGCGGTAAAACTTTTAAAAACCGCTTCCCAAAGCAGCCTGCCGATCATCCGGATTTGCGCCCACCTGGCCCTTTTCCGCCTGGAAGAAAAAGGCCCCAGCGAAACTTTTCTTTGCGAATGGATCGAAGAAGAAGCCGCCCTGGCAAAAATCAAGCTGAAAAATTTTGATACGGCTTCGAAACACTATGACCAAAGCCAGTTCGAACTTTCCGGCGACGAGCTCTCCCGCCTTTTTCTGGAAATCCTTTCCAGCTTTGTCGAAAAGCACTCTTCCAAAGCTCCGGAACTGCTCTTAAAGGCCATGGTGCTTTCGCCCAAGTGCAACCGCTACCCGCTCTCCGGCCTGCTTTTACGTTCGACCGAATAGTTTTGCTTGAAAAAAGAGTTTTTGGTTTGAGGGAATTTTCTTCTCCGCTAGAATTTAAGCAACCAGAAAAACAACTCTATGCGGCCGCTTTTTATCTTTCTAATGACAGCGTCTCTGCTGACCGCCAAGCCCGCTTTAAACAAAAGCACTTTAGAAGAAATTGCCTCGGCCTTTAAAAAAAATCTCGCCGGCCAGGAAGTTAAATTCTCCCAAGCGGAAAGTTTGGCCGATCTCTCAGAGATTTCAACCTCCGAACTGACGATCGACCTGCGCAATCCCAGCTTCATCAACGGCCTTTTGACCACCAAAGAAGGCGGCGTGATCAAGAACCGGGATCTAAGGATCCAGGCTAAAAACATCCTCTACGTCAAAAGAAAGGAAAACGGCGCTCCGGTCCACAGAATCGAAGCCGACGGCGATCTGATGATAATTTATAAAAACCGGGTCTTTGTAGGCGAGGCCCTGGAATACGACTTCATCAAAAAAACCGGCCTTATCAAAAACGGCAAGACCTATCTATCCCCGTGGTACCTTGGCGGAGAAATTATCCGGCTCAAGCCCGACGGGCAATACAGCATCGAAGAGGTTTTTCTGACCACCTGCGAGAGCGCCCAGGCGGCCTGGGACATCCACGCCCAAAAAATCCAAGTGGAAAAAAAAGACCTGCTGAAAGCCGAAAAGATCCGCTTCCGGCTGTTCAAACTGCCCGCCCTTTGGCTGCCGTCGTTTAAAATCAACCTGAGAAAATTTTTCACCAAGCCGGTCATCCGCTACAAAATCGACATCGACAAATCTTTTCTGCCGCGGGTCTCTTTGCGCTACCAGGTCTATTCCTGGGAAAACTTCGCCCTTTTTTTAAGGGGCGACTACCGCCTCGGCAAGGAAGGCGGCGCCGCTATCGAAACCGAATATTTCCCTTCCCACAAGCGCATCACTTTTGTCACCCAGAACTACCTGGCCAAAGACATGGTCCCCAACGATCCGAAAAACCGCCGCCGCTACCGCATCCAGGGAGCTTACAATGCCATCAGCGCCAACGGCAAAACAACCGTCCGCCTAACCTGGGACAAATATTCCGACATCGGCATGCCCTCCGATTTTAAAAGCGACGACTTTGAGATCAACACCGCCAAAAAAACCGAGCTGATCGTCCGCAACCAGAAAAAAAACGCCATTTCCATCCTCCACGCCCTCCACCGGGCCAACCCTTTCAACACCCTCAAGCAAGACCTGCCAACGGTTTTTTGCCATCTGCACCCTTACCGATGGCCCCATTTCGGCGTCACCTTTTCCAACTGGCTGAATGTTTCTTATCTCGATTACGCCTTTTCCGACAAGCTGAAACATGAAATTACCCCCTTCTGCGCTTTCCGCGGCCAATTTACCGAAGAAATCTTGAAAAAGATCGATCTCAGAG
>JBAZHS010000029.1:0-10990 GCA_041652275.1 Parachlamydiales bacterium | reverse complement strand
ATGCCGTCCTCACAGTGCTCTCGATGGACGGACGCCAGGCGAAGTGGCTAGCCACTTCCTGCATGTTCCTCTTTCTCTGGAAGAGGCTAAACTAACTGGAACGTCTACCTAATGCTGGACTAACAAATGGGGCAAGGTCAGTCTCTTCCGGCCGAAGAAGAAAAGTATTGCAAACTTTTCTGGCCGAGTATATGGAAAAGTCTAAGCGGTAAAGATACATTCAGGGACGGATGAAGCGTTTTTTAGTCTTTTCTTTTTTTCTGGCCTTAATTTTATCCGTGGCCGCTTTCATTTTATCTTATTCCAACGGCAAAAAAAGCCCGGCCAAGGAACTGACCTTGTACGGCAATGTCGATGTCAGAGAAGTCGATATCGGCTTCCGGGTCCCGGGCCAGGTGGCCGAGCTTTTCTATGAAGAGGGCGATTATGTAAAAACCGGCGCCCTGCTGGCCGTTTTGGATAAAACGCCCTATAACAGCCAGGTTTACCAGGCTTTGGCCAATGTCGAATCGATCAAAGCGAACCTAAGAAATGCAGAAATCCTTTTGAAACGCCGGGAAGCCTTGATTGCTTCGGGCGGCGTTTCAAAAGAAGAGCTCGACGACGCCCAAGCCAACCGCGATATTTTACAGGCCAACCTCTGGGCCGCTGAAGCCGCTTTGGTGATAGCCAAAGACAACCTGTCCTATACCGAAGTCTCCGCCCCGACCGACGGAGTAATCCTGACGAGGATCCGCGAGCCCGGAACAGTCGTCAACCCCTCCGATCCCGTCTACACCCTTTCCGTCTCATCGCCGGTTTGGATCCGCGCTTTTGCAAACGAACCGGAGCTCGGCCTGATTTATTATGGGATGGAGGCCAAGATTATGACCGACACCAAAGGCGGACCGGTTTATCAGGGTAAAATCGGCTTTATCTCGCCGGTAGCCGAGTTCACTCCCAAGACCGTCCAGACCACCCAGCTGAGAACCGACCTGGTCTACCGGCTCAGGATCTATGCCGACAATCCGGATAGATATTTAAAACAGGGCATGCCGGTAACCATCAAACTGCCGCTTAAACGCCCGGAAAAAAACCACACCAGGCCCTAAATGAGCCCAGAGCTGATTGAAATCAACCGCCTCTCCAAAGCCTTCAATGCACATTTGCCGCCGGTTTTAAAACAGATCACAGCCCAACTGGCAAAGGGGAAGATCTGCGGCCTGGTCGGCCCGGACGGCTCCGGTAAAACCACTTTATTGCGCTTAATCGCCGGCTTGCTTTTACCCACCGAAGGCTCGGTTAAAGTGGGCGGCTTTGACACCGTCGGGGAAGCTTCCGAGATCCACCGCATGATCGGCTATATGCCGCAAAAATTTGGTCTATACGAAGATTTAAGCGTCGGGCAGAACCTCAGGCTCTACGCCGATTTAAGGGGGGTGGTAGGTGAAGACAGAAAAAACAGTTTTGAAAAACTGCTTAAATTCACGAATCTTGCCCCCTTTACCCACCGTTTGGCCGGCCGCCTCTCCGGAGGCATGAAACAAAAACTGGGCCTGGCCTGCGCCCTAATCAAAAAGCCCGCGTTACTGCTTTTGGACGAGCCCAGCGTCGGGGTCGACCCGATTTCCCGAAAAGAACTCTGGCAAATGGTCGAAGAGCTGGTTAAAGAAGGCATCACGGTCATCTGGAGTACGGCTTATCTCGACGAAGCAGAAAAATGCGGCCAGGTGCTGCTTTTAAACGAAGGCAAACTGCTTTACCAGGGCGAAAGCCGCCGTTTGAGCGAAAAACTCAATGGAAGGGTCTTTAAACTAACCGGGGCCACAAGCCAAAAGCGCCGTCTGTTGATCGAATCCCTGCAGCTGCCGGAAATCTCTGACGGCGTGATCCAGGGAAAAGAAATCCGCTTGGTAATCAAAGCCGGCGCTCTCCAGCCGGATTTAGGAACTTTGAAAAAAAACTATCCGGAAATTGCCCTGGAGCCGGCCCAGCCCCGTTTTGAAGATGCCTTTATCGATCTGCTCGGCGGCGGGCCGGGCGGCCGTTCGGCTTTGGCCGAAGCCACCCCGAAAGTTGCCAGCCTCAAAGAAGAGGTGATAATTGCCGACAAACTGACGAAAAAATTCGATCATTTTATCGCGGCCAACGCGGTGACTTTCACCGTTAAAAAAGGCGAGATTTTCGGCCTTCTCGGCCCTAACGGCGCCGGCAAGTCGACCACTTTTAAAATGATGTGCGGCCTTTTAAAACCAACGGAAGGCGAAGCCACGGTGGGCGGCTTTGATCTGAAAAAAGCTCCCGGCAAAGTACGTTCGAAAATCGGCTACATGGCCCAAAAGTTTTCGCTTTACGGTTCTTTGAGCGTCCGGCAAAACCTGGATTTTTTTTCCGGCATCTACCACCTGGCAGGCCATCAAAGACAGGAAGCCGTCGAACGGATGATTAAAATCTTCAACCTGGCCCCCTATTCGAACACAAAGGCCGAAACCCTCAGCCTCGGCTTCAAGCAAAGGCTGGCGCTTTCTTCTTCCACCATGCACCACCCGGAAATTCTGTTTTTAGACGAACCAACCTCCGGCGTCGACCCCATTACCCGAAGGGAGTTTTGGCTGCACATCAACGGCCTTGTGGAAAAGGGGGTTACCATTATGGTCACCACCCACTTTATGGATGAAGCGGAATACTGCGACCGGATCGCTTTAATCTACCGTAGCCAAATTATCACCATCGGCACCCCCGATGAGCTCAAGGCGGCCAGCGCCTCTTCAGAAAATCACAACCCCACTTTAGAGGACGCCTTCATCAGGCTGATTGCCGATTATGACCGCAAACACCCCCTCTAAAACAAACGCCTGGGAACGGGGCCGGGAAAAACGGCGGCGTTTAAAAGCGCTGATCATCAAAGAGTTTTTGCAGATCATCCGCGATCCCAGCTCGCTTTTAATCAGCCTGTTCCTGCCGATGCTTTTGCTTTTTTTATACGGCTTCGGCGTTTCGCTCGATTTGGACCATCTGAGAATCGGCCTGGCGCTGGAAGACACTTCGCCAACAGCCCAAAGTTTTGCCAAATCGCTTTTGGATTCGCATTATTTCGAAGTGGCCATCAAACGGGACCGAAGGGAGCTTTTAGAAGCCCTGGAAAGAGGCGAGATCCGCGGCTTTGTCGTCGTTCCCTCCTATTTTTCCAATTTCAAAGACCGGCCGGACAAGACCGCTCCAATCCAGGTAATTGCCGACGGCAGCGAGCCGAACACCGCCAATTTCGTCCAAAACTATGTGGCCGCAGCTTTTCAAAACTTTCTGACGCAAGAGCTAATTTCCCGCAACTTAACCGGACAGGACCTGGTCCAAACCGAGCCGCGCTACTGGTACAATCCCGAACTGGAAAGCCGCTATTTCCTGCTTTCCGGGTCTTTGGCCATCATCATGACTCTGATCGGCACCCTTTTAACCGCTTTGGTAATGGCCAAGGAATGGGAAAGGGGCACTATGGAATCGATGATTGCCACGCCGACGACCATCAGCGAGCTGATCCTCGGCAAGGTCCTCCCCTACTTCGTTCTGGGCATGATCTCAATGGTCATATGCACGGTCGTTTCCGTCTGGGGCTATGGGCTGCCTTTCCGCGGTTCGTTTGGGCTTTTGGCCCTGGCCTCATCATTTTTTCTTTTTTCCGCTTTAACCACCGGGCTGATGATCTCCACTTTTTCCAAAGACCAGACAATTGCCTCCCAGATTGCCATTACCGCCGGCTTTCTGCCGGCCTACATCCTTTCCGGCTTCATGTTCGAAATTTCCAGCATGCCGCTTATCATCCAGTACCTAACCTATTTTATTCCCGCCAAATATTTCGTCCAGTCCCTGCAGACCCTGTTTTTGGTCGGCAACATCTGGAAGCTGGTGCTTTTCAACCTGGTCCCGATCTTTTTCATCGGCTTGCTGTTTCTTTTGATCGCTTTGAAAAAAACCGTAAAAAGGCTGGATTAAAATGGGCTACCTTTTTGCTTTGATCAAAAAAGAGCTGCTCATCATCCTAAAAGATCCCAGGTCCCGGCTGACCATCCTTTTACCCCCCCTGGTCCAGCTTTTGATCTTCACCTACGCCGCCACCCTGGATGTAAAAAACACGCCGATCGCCATTTTAAATTTGGACAAAGGCGAAAAGGCCTTCGAGCTGGTCCAGCGCTTCCACGGCTCCAGATATTTTCCCAAGATCACCTACCTGGAAAAAGTCAGCGACATTAAAACCTATATCGACAACCAGAAAGGGGTCATGGTACTCTTCATTGAAAATAATTTTTCCGGCAACCTGGACCGGAGAACTCCCAACAAGGTGCAGCTGATCTTGGACGGCAGGAGATCGAACACCGCCCAAATCCTGACCGGCTACGCCACCCGGATCATCAGCCAGTACAGCCGCGACATGGAAGCCAAGATCAGCTTCAAGCAGGAGCTGATCGATCTTGCTCCGCGCTACTGGTTTAACCCCAATTTATTATATTATTGGTACAACATCGCTTCTTTGGTGGTCCTGCTAGCCATGGTCACCTGTCTGGTCGTAACCGCCCAATCGGTAGCCCGGGAACGGGAGCTCGGCACTTTTGCCCAGCTGGTCGTTTCCCCGCTCTCGCCGCTAGCAATTTTAATCGGCAAGATCATTCCCGGAATTGCCATCGGTCTGGCCGAAGGCCTTTTCATGCTCTTTACCGGCATTTTTCTTTTGCAGGTGCCTTTCACCGGATCGTTTTTTTTATATCTGCTCACTTTACTGGTCTTTGTCACTTCGATCAGCGGGATCGGCCTGTTCATCTCCGCGCTTTCTTTCACCCAGCAGCAGTCGCTGCTGGGCTCCTTTATTTTTCTGATCCCCTCGGTTTTACTTTCCGGCTTTGCCACGCCGATTGAAAATATGCCGGCTTGGCTTCAACCCGTCACTTATGGTATTCCTTTAAGATATATGCTTGTAATCTCCAAAGGTCTTTTTTTAAAAGCCATGCCGGCAAAAATTGTTTTCGACAATCTTTGGCCGATTGTAGCAATTACCCTGTTCAATCTGGTTGGCGCCACTTTCTGTTTCCGCAGGAGGCTGCAATGAACTTGCTAAAGCCCGGACCAATTCCGCCCTTGCAAATGCCCCGGGCCCGAAACTTCCTTTTACAACCGGCAGCGGCCAAACTTGTCCTGGCCGGGCGGTTTTTGCTTTTCAGCCTGTTTTTAGCCGGCTGCGCTGTAGGCCCCAATTATATCCCGCCGAAAAACGAAGTGGAAAACTGGCAGTCGGCCAAAAGCGGCCAAATGCTGGCTTTTTCTGAAAAAACACCGGAAGCCCTTTGGTGGCAGTCTTTTTCCGACCCGCTCTTAAACAAATATATGGAGCTGGTTGCCAAGCACAACAAAGAGCTGCTCATGGCCGAGGCCAACATCCGCGAAGCCAGAGCGCTCTCGCAAGTCGCCGCTTCCAAGCTCTTCCCCTGGATCGGCGCCGATCTTAACGCCTCCAGAAGCGACTATTCCAAAAACGGCCCGCTTTATGCCGGAGGGCTAAGCGGCCTTTCCTTGCAGGCCCCCAAAGTTCAAAATCTTTTCAACGCCTTTTTCGATGCTTCCTGGGAGCTGGACCTTTTCGGCAAAACCCGCCGGGAAGTGGAAGCCAGCCAAGCTGAAATCGCCGGAGCCCAGGAAAGAAAAAACGACCTTATGGTTTCCCTGATGGCTGAAACGGCGAAAAACTACATCGGGATCAGAAATTTTCAAAAACAGCTCTATTTGATTGAAGAAACAATCCGCCTTTTAGAACAAAACCTGCAAATCGTGCAAAAAAATGTCGAGCAGGGCTACCAAAACCGGCTAAGCCTGGAAGCCGCTGAAGCCGAGCTTGCCGGCGCCAGGGCCAGGCGGCCGGAAGCCGTGGCCGAAATCTACCGCAGCATCTTTGCCCTTGGCGTTTTAACCGGCCAGCTGCCCGAAGCCCTGTTAAAAGAGCTTTTGGCCGTCCAGCCGCTGCCGACCCCTCCTGCCAAGATTGCCATCGGCCTGCGCTCCGACCTGATCCGCCGCCGGCCGGATGTGCGCCTCTCAGAGCGCCTTCTGGCCGCCGCTACCGCTAAAACCGGCGTAGCTGTGGCCAACTTCTTCCCCACCATTTCGCTCGATGCCAACCTCGGCCTGCAGGCCCTCAAGCTGGCCAATCTTTTCAAGCTCTCCAGCCGCACCTGGCAATATGGCGGAGACGTTTTCATTCCGCTTTTTGAAGGCGGCAATCTGTCCGGCAACCTGAAGGCCAAAAAAGCCGCCCAGGCCGCCGCCGCCGCGAACTACCAAAGAACTGTTTTAAAAGCTCTGGAAGAAGCGGAAAGCTCCCTTGTCGCCTACAGTGAAAGCCAAAGGTCCGAACTTGAGATTAAAGAAAAATGGCAGCGGAGCGAACAACTCATGCTTCTGACCCTGAAGCAGCACGAACAGGGGCTGGTCAAACTGCAAAATCTTTTAGACGCCAAAAGAAACTTAGTTCTGGCGGAGGAAGATCTTTTACAAAACGATGCCAAAGTGCTTTTAAACCTGATCGCGCTTTATAAAGCGCTTGGCGGAGGCTGGCAGATCAATCTGGATAAAACAAATCCCATCAATTGAAAGCCAACCGGCCAAACACTTTTTTAATGAACAAAAAGCTATTGATTGCCGCCGGATTTTTTAAAATGCCGTTTTCTATTGCAACAACTCCTGTAAGGACAATTGTGGCAACTTGACTTTCGAAACATTTGGCTAAGGTAATAAATTATATAAAACAAACATCCGGTTACCGTTAAAAACAGAACCAGCATTATGGGAACCCCAGCAATTTTCCAGACTGATAAACCAAAAAAGAAATGATCCAGGCCAGGCTCATCGTATAAAACAGGACAAACCAAACCCACTTCCATGAATTGGTTTCTTTTTTGATAACTGCCAAAGTAGCTATGCAGGGAACATAAAGCAAAACAAAAACCATGAAGGAATAGGCAGAAAGGGGTGTGAAATCCTGTTTAAGCGTTTTTTTTAAAACCGAGCCGTCTTTAGAATTGTCATTTTCAGCAATTCCATAAAGAGTTCCAAAAGTCCCTCCCACAACCTCTTTGGCAACCACTCCAAAAACCAGGGCAATCGACGATTGCCAATTACCAAAACCAAGAGGCTTAAAAACCGGGGCTATCATTTTTCCGGTTCTCCCCGCCAGGCTTTGTTCAGAACCATATTTTACTCCCAAAGGAAAACTGGACAAAGCCCAAATCAACATAGAAAAAGCCAAAATAATTGTTCCGGCTTTTTTTATAAACAGCCAAATTTTCTCCCAAATATGGATAAAAACTCCTTTGAAAGAAGGATATCGATATGGCGGAAGCTCAATAACAAAAGGAGAGGATAAATGTTTGAAAAATATTTTTTTAAAGATAAATCCCATAATAATTGCCAATAAGATTCCCAAAAAATATAGGGAAAAGATTATTTGTCCTTGGTTTTTGGCAAAAAAAGCTCCGGCAAAAAAGGCATATACAGGCAGCCGCGCTCCGCAAGAAATCAAAGGATTAATTAAAATTGTCAACAGCCTGTCTTCTTTTTTTTTCAAAGTGCGGGCTGCCATTATTCCGGCAACATTGCAGCCAAAACCTAAAATTAAAGGAATAAAAGCGTTCCCGTGAAGCCCTATTTTATGCATAAAGCGGTCCATTACATAAGCTACGCGGGACATATATCCTGTATCTTCTAAAATTGTAATCATCAAAAACATCATTCCGATTATCGGTACAAAAGCCAGAACAGAACCCGTTCCTCCAATTATGCCATCAACAACAAAAGAGCGGACCAGATCGGAAGCGCCGCATTGTTCTATCATCCATTTAGAGCAATAATTGCCTACTATATTTATGATTTTTTCTATTCCGCCGACAAGCGGATCGGAAACTGCAAAAGTAATCTGAAAAACAAGCCAAATAATCAAAAGAAAAAGGGGCAGGCCCCAAAACCAGTGAGTCGCCCAGTTGTCAAATTTGTCGGATACTTTTACAGTTTCTTTTTTTTGTTGTGTAACAACTTCTTTTTCTAAGCCTTTAATAAATCCATAGCGCTCTCTTATTAAAACTGTATTAATATCCTGACCATAGACTCTTTCCAAATGCTTAATGCTTTCAGTTGTTTGCCTTTGGATTTCTCCAAAACAATCCTTCTTTAACAAAGATTCATTTATCCGGCAGTCATTTTCTAGCAATTTAATACTTATCCAATCCAGGTCCTTTCTAGTTATCTCATTTTCTTTTTGCCGAACAATCTCTTTTATTTTATCAAGCTCTTCATTAATTTCAGAACCATAGCTTAATTTCATTGCAGACTTAGCTTCCAAAGTATGTAATTCAAGTGCTTTGCCGATTAATTCTCTGGCGCTTTTTTTATTACGAGCATCTATTTTTATAACAGGCACCCCCAAAAGAAGGGAAAGCTTTGCTTTATCAATTTTTATGCCATTTAATTCAGCAAGATTATGCATGTTGAGAGCAATTACTAAAGGGGCTCCCAATTCCAAAAGCTGTATAGTTAGAAATAAATTGCGGATCAGGTTTTGCGCATCGATAATTTGAATGATAATATCAGCTTTTTTTTCTAAAACAAAATCAACCGCAATAAGCTCTTCTTCAGAATATGCAGTCAAACTATAAGAACCCGGCAAATCAACAAGTTTAATGTCTTTGTGATCCAAAAAACAGGTTCCCTCTTTTTTTTCTACGGTCTTGCCCGGCCAATTACCAACATGCTGACGGCTTCCGGTCAAAGTATTAAAAAGAGTGGTCTTTCCGACATTGGGATTTCCAATAAAACCAACCGTTAAATTTTTATGCTTCATTTATTCTTTGTCCCAATATTTTCGCCGCTTCGCCCCTGCCCAAAGCAATTTTAGAATTAAAAATCCCGATAATCAATGGTCCATGGTTGTCATTTTTAATGATCTCTACCTCAGCGCCGTCAAATAATCCAAGCTCCATTAATCTTCTTTTAAAAGTCTGTCCGCAGGAAATACAGCTTATTTTCACCCTGTTTCCGGCTCGGAATTCAAACAATTTCTGCAAATTTGTATTTTCATCCATTTTTTCAACCCAAAAATTAATTTTAAACTAAAAACCCCGTCTTTTATGAAAAAACCAAATCAATTGGAAATTCCGGAAAAATTTCTTTTATTTTAGAAATTGTTTTTAAAGTAGGATTGCTCTTTTTTTCCAATCTTTGATAACTATAAATCCCTGCATTTAATTCATCGGCAATTTCCTTTTGGGTTAAATTATTCGAGATACGGCAATATCGAACCAAAAAAGAAAAAGCAATCAGTGGATTAACTGGGACATCTACAATGAAAGCTGATTTTTCAATTTGTTTTTTGGGAAGAGGAAAAAGATAGGAAGAATCTGCAGGTTCTTCCAAATATAAATTCAAAGCTTCCTTCATGTTTTCTAAAAGCGCTGCTTCAGAATTTCCCTGGGTTGTACATCCCTCAAGTTCCAGACATTCCGCCCAAAAGCCGGATCCTTCTTTATGAATCTTAAAATGATAGTGCATTGTTGATTTCCCCTATAATAATTTCGACAGTGCTTTTTTTAGGCCTTTTTTGAGATCTTTATACATAGGTATAATCACTGTTTTTTCGCCTTTTCTGTATTTCAGGTGATTTCCTTTTTCCTGTATCCGTTCAAATCCCGCCTGTTTAAACTGCTCTACCATACCAAGCCTCATTTTTTTCTTTAATTTAATTTTACCAAATTAAATTGGTATTAGCAATTTAAAAAAATAAGGACCTTCTAAGAATTTTATGAAAAAAAACTAGGCGTTTAGGGGCCACTAAAAAAATAAGTTAAAGTAATTTATTGGTCCGGCGAGGGAATGATTTTTTAATCAAGAAAACTTTTCCTGTTTTTTAGAAAAACCAGTTCGTTATTTTGATCAAAAGGGCTAATTCTCTTTTTTTCTTTCTCACAGTCTTCTTTTCTTTGATTAAGCCCATGGTTAAAAATCCATCTCCCCGCACCGGCGGACTGGCAAAAAAGAATTGTTTAGACTTTCTTTAGATCTAAACAAAAGCGAAAATTTTCCCAAAAAACACACAAGCATGCTAGGATTCTGCCTATGTCTGCGTCAATAAAAAATTAAAAAAAAGCTACCCCATGGCGCCGGCGTATCCTGCTCCTAAAGGAGCAGATTTTGCTAATGTTCTTTCAGATAAAAAACCAAAAAGAACCAAACTTCTTAAAAAACAAAGCTTAAAATAATATAATGTTTTTTAGCATAAAATATATGTAAGGTTATTTTTTTTAACATTTTATTTTTTACAGGAACTCGATGAAAATCAAATCTTTGTACCTGATTTTACTGGCAATTCTTCTCGGCGCTCTGGCCGGGCTTTTTTCCGGCACCGAAAAGGGCCTGTTCGGCCTGAGCTTTTTCACCGTTTTTGATTTTATCGGCAAACTTTTTTTAAATGGCCTGATGATGCTGGTCATCCCACTTGTCGCCTCTTCGATCATTTCCGGCGTTTCCAAGGTCAACGGAGAAAAGGAATTCGGCAAGATCGGCTTAAAAACCATCGGCACTTTTCTGGCTTTGAACTTACTGGCAGTAACGATTGCTTTTTTGACCATCAACCTTTTCCAGAATGCTTTTGCATCCGCCGCCGAAAAACTCAAAGCAGCGGCTTTTGCACCAGCCGCTTTGAGCGCCCAAACAGCCTCGATTGCCCAGCTTTTTTTAAACATTATCCCGCCCAATATTTTTGAAGCTCTTGCCAAGGGGCAGATGCTGGGAATAATCTTTTTCAGTCTTATTTTTGGAATTGCCATCAACAAAGTCGGCGTGCTTTCCGGCACCGTTCTCAAGGGTTTCTGGCAAGGGGTTTTTCAGGCGATTTCCTTTTTAATTAAAAAATTTATGTTCTTTTTGCCCTTGGCGTTTTTTGCCTGGTCGCTAAAGCCTTTGCTTCGACAGGAATAGAAAC
>JBAZHS010000028.1:0-10991 GCA_041652275.1 Parachlamydiales bacterium | reverse complement strand
CCTGGCGGACAAATACTTTTGCACTCCCGGCTTTTTCAGGGAAATGCGCTTTTCCATGCTCAACACCACCTGGGCCCCGCCCTGCTCCAAAGGAATAATGCGCATGATCCGGGCCAGAACGCCGACACTGTAAAGATCGTTAATTGAGATCTTGTAAATATTGGCATCTTCTTTTTTAGTTAAAAAAAGACCGATGCACTTATGCCGGGTCTTGGCCACCAGCTTTAACACTTCATAATAAGAGCCCCGTTCAATTAAAATGGGGGCGGCCATGCCGGGAAAAAAGGGACGGCGGCTCAGCGGCAGAAGGAAAACCTCTTCCGGATAATCGTCTTTGTTTTTAGCAAATTTCTTTTCTTCCGGAATCGCTTCTTCATCGGTCGGAGCAGAAATATATTGCTGGTCTTCCGGCTTCATTTCCGGTTTTTTCTTTTCATCTTCCAAGGGGTCCCCCTGATCATTTAGAATTAAATACTTTAACAGCTCTTTTGAATACCCGCAACTTCGGGCTTTTTCTTTTATTAACACCTATGCTATTCTAAGCTTTACCTTTACACTGAAAAAAAAAGGATGTCAAATAATTCTTTATGTACTCTTTGCTTCTGGAAACCAGCTCGAAAAAAGCACTCATTTTTCTCGCTTTAAACGACACTCCCGTTGCTTCCCAGCATTTAAAGGGCGACGAGACCCTTTCAACGGAAATCTACCCCGCCCTGAACAAACTTTTTCTGGCCAGCAGCCTGAAAGCCAAGGACCTTAGCTATATCGCCGTCGGCACCGGCCCCGGCTCATATACGGGGATCAGGATCGGCGCCTCGATTGCCAAAGCGCTGGCCTTTGCCTTTAAAATCCCCTTGATCGGCTTCTGCTCTTTAAAAGCCCTGCTGCCCCCTTTCAACACCCCTTTTTACACTCTGTCCGACGCCAAGTCCGGCGGTTTTTTTCTTCTGGAAGGCGAAAAAATCGACCAGCACATTATTTACAAGGGCGGACCGCAGCTCATTTCTTTTGAAGAAGCCAAACTGCTTTTTTCCAAAAACTACCTTCTGCTCTCCTCCGAGATCAAAACCCCGCAAGAGCGCCTGCCCTATCTCCCCGCCCATCTTTTCCTCGACCCCCTGCCCGACGCCAAGCATCTGGCCCGCCTGGCCTACACTAAATATATGAATAAAAAATTTGACCTTTCCCATAAACTGGAGCTTTTGTACCTGCGCAATCCCAATCCCGTTGCTTTATAAGGCGGGGCTTTTTATAATGATTTAAAAATTTAAACACCTGGAGAAAAAGTTTACATGCCTATCATCAAGGTCCGGATCGGAGAACCCATTGACAAAGCTTTGCGCGCCCTCAAAAAAAAGCTCGACAAAGAAGGCATCATGAAAGCCGCCAAATCCCACCGCTTCTATGACAAGCCCTCGGTAAAAAAGCGCGCCAAATCCAAAGCTGCCATCAAACGGGCCAAAACAGTCGCCCGCCGGAAAATGTATTAGCACTTAAAGTTTCTGTTTGCTAAATTCGCTTTTCAAGAAACCTTTCTTTTGTTATTCTGGAAAGAAAGTTTTCTTTTAATTTAAAAAAAAATTATGACTGATTACTACCAGATCCTCGGCCTTGAAAAAGGCGCTTCCGAAGAAGAAATTAAAAAAGCCTACCGCAAAAAAGCCCTCAAATACCATCCGGACCGCAATCCCAACAATCCGGAAGCCGAAAAGACCTTTAAAGAGGTTTCCGAGGCCTACGAAGTCCTCTCCGATCCCCAAAAAAAACAGATCTACGACCAATACGGCAAAGAAGCCCTCAATGCCCAAAGCGGCGGAAATAGCGGCGCCGGTTTTTCTTCCATGGAAGAAGCTCTGCGCACCTTTATGGGCGCTTTCGGCGGCGGCGGATCTTTTGGCGGCGGCTCGATCTTTGATTCTTTCTTCGGCTTTGAAAATGAAAGCTCCGCTGCGAGAGGCTCTTCCAAAAAAACTGACATCACCCTAACCTACGAAGAAGCCGCCCGCGGTTTGGAAAAAGAGGTTTTCATCTATAACCTGACCGTCTGCGAAAGCTGCAACGGCCTGGGCGCTTTAAGCGCTTCCGACATTAAGACCTGTCCCGCCTGCCGGGGCGAAGGGCAGATTTTTCAGTCCCGCGGTTTTTTTTCCATGTCCTCCACCTGCCCGACTTGCGGTGGAGCCGGCAAGACCATTGTCCGCCCCTGCCCAACTTGCAGCGGAGCCGGCCGGACCAAGAAAAAACAGCATGTGAAAATCACCATTCCGCCCGGCGTTGACGAAGGCATGCGTCTGAAAATGAAAGGCTACGGCGACGCTTCCCCCGGCGGCAAAAACGGCGATCTTTATGTCCACATCCACCTGCAGCCGCACGAAACTTTCAGCCGCGACGGCGACGATGTCTATTTGGACCTACCGATCACTTTTACCGAAGCGGCGCTCGGCGCTAAAAAAGAGGTCCCGACCCTTTACAAAGAAAGCTTCCGGATCGCTATTCCCGAAGGAACGCAGTCCGGCAAAATCCTGCGCGTCCGCGGCAAGGGCTTTCCCAATGTCCACCACCAAGGCTCGGGAGACCTTTTGGCCCGCATCCTGGTAGAAACGCCCATCAGCCTGTCGGAAAAGCAAAAAGAGCTGCTCCGCTTGTTTGAAAAAACTGAAACGCCCGCCAACCACCCCCACAAGCGCTCCTTTTTTGAAAAGCTCAAGGCCTTTTTTAAAGACTAAAACCTCCCGAAGCCGTTTTTTAGCCAGTTCCTGGCAAAAAAACGCCGCCTTTACCCCTGTCTTTTCCGCTAAAAAATCCTTTCGGTAAAAAAAAGTTTAAAACCCATTTTTGTATGTCCCTGTCCTGATAAAACCCCGGCAGGCGGAACGAAAAAATCCTTTGAACCCGCTGACGCCGCCGAAAAACTTCGTCTCCCGGTAAGCTCCTTTTAAAAAAAAATAATCTCTTTTAAAAAACCTTTTTCCCGCCTATAATTTAAGCCCGGTTCAACCCCACAAGGAGAATTATATGGTCGCTTCCGTCTTAAACCGCGCTTTTGATGCCATCGCCCACCAGATCGACAAACACCCTAAAGACGGACTCAAATCAGCCCGAGATGGTCTTTCCTGGACCAGCTATATAAACACCACCCTTTTAAACGAAATCGGACGGTGCGGATCTGTTTTCAAAGCCCTGAAAACTTCGATTTCCCTCTGGGCCCCTTTAGAACTGGTTGTCGAGCTCAACAACTTCAGACATAAAGTCGCCCATCTGATTGAAACTCCCACTTTCCAAAACGCCCAAAGCGCGGCTTTAGCTTCCATCGATACCCTCAAACCTCTTGGCGACAGCACGCTTTTGCTCCATGATTTTTCCATTCTAACACTGCCAGAAGCCCTACCCGTCTTCGCTTCTTTGACCATCTACCAGTTCATCGGCTTCATCGGAACCGTCCTTTACGCCGGCAGATTCCTGCAAAAAAGCCGCCATTCTTATAGAAACCTCACCAATTTTGAAAGAGCTCAAAACCTAGCGGCACAAATGGCACAGGAAAATCCGAACGCCTTTTTAACTGAAGAGCAAAAAAACGAATTTAAAAGGCTTTTAAACGACGGGATTACCGAAGAGATCAAAGATTCCGATCTTGGCAAAACAACCAACCAACTAAGCTCTTTTTTAGAAACCAAGCACAAACAGGAGCACTGGAAGCTCGCCAAAAATGTGGCCATCCTGGCTTTAAACACCCTGGCTTTGATCGCCCTGATCAGCGGCTTTTTATCGCCTGTGATCATGCTCAGCCTCTCTTCTTTTACCCTGCTCTCTTCTTTTGCCGTTCAGTACATAGAAGAGCCGGCACCAAGGCCGAACCTGCCCATGCCTAACGCCGCCCAGGCTGCCGTTTAAGGCCGAAAGCCCAAGAAAAAACGGTTTTTGCAAAAGCTTTTTATTTCTAAAGCCCGTTTCAGCCAGGCAGGCTTTTTGGCAAAAACTTTTTTTTAACTTGCTTTGTTTTTACTTTTAAAATATAAGAAAAAGAACCGGCGTTTTTGAGAAAAAGGGCCCGGCTTAAAAACTACTTCAAGGCTTTTAGCTAAAAAAAAATAAAAATAGAAAATAAAAAATAAAAAGCCGGAAAAGCATACTTTTTCAAGCTTCATACCTTTGCCGGAGCCCTTCCTCAAGGGCCCCGGCGCTTTTTTTTCAAAGCCACCCCGTTTAAACCGGGCTTTTTTCTTTGCAAAAAAACCGCTGGTTTTTAAAAAGCTTTGACTCTGGCTTTGCTTTGCTCTTAGAATGAGAATTTAAAAAAAAATTATTTTCTGCAAAAATTTATGAAAAAACTCAAAATCGCCTTGATCTGCGGCGGCCCTTCCTTGGAAAGGGGCATCTCCCTCAACTCCGCCAGGTCCGTTTTAGACCACCTCGGCTCCGCTTCGATTGAAATCCAGCCCTTCTATCTAGACCAGAAAAAAAGAGCCTACCGGATTTCCAAGGCCCAGCTCTATTCCAACACGCCCTCAGACTTCGATTTCAAACTGCACCAGACGGCAACGGCCCTCTCCCCGGCAAAATTTTTGCAGCTTTTAAAAAAAAACCACCTGGCCTTTCCCGTCATGCACGGTTCTTTCGGAGAAGACGGTGCCATCCAGAGCTTTTTAGAAAAAAACCAAATGCCCTTTATCGGCTCGAGCGCCTCCGCTTGCAAAAGCTGCTTTGACAAGTACTCTTCCAATCAGATCATCAGCAAGCTGGGCTTTTATACCCTGCCCTCAGCGCTTTTGAAGATCTACCGTCAGGACCACCGGATGATTATTTCCCGCTTCTTTCAAAAGCACCGGCTCAAAAGGGCCATTGTCAAACCGGCTTCCGGCGGCTCGTCGATCGGCGTTTTTTCCGTAGCCACTCCCAAAGAAGCCCTGGAAAAAGCCGGCCTAATCTTCTCCAAGCGCCTCGATACCCGCGTGGTTTTGGAGCCTTTTGCCGAAGGCCTGGAATTTACCGTGATCATCCTGCAAAACCGCTTCGGCCTGCCGGTGGCTATTTTGCCAACCGAAATTGAAACCGACTACGCCAAGCACCAGATCTTTGATTTTAGAAAAAAATACCTGCCCACCCGCCAGGTCGCCTACCACTGCCCGCCCCGCTTTTCCAACGAGACCATCGAAGAGATCCAGGTAAGGGCCGAACAGCTCTTTGCCGCCTTCAGCCTGCAGGACTTCGGCCGCTTCGACGGCTGGGTCCTGAAAAACGGCCAGATCTGGTTTTCCGATTTCAACCCGGTCTCCGGCATGGAGCAAAACTCCTTTCTGTTCCAGCAAGCCTCCCGGGTAGGCCTCAGCCACCGGGCCGTTTTAAAGCACATCGTCCAAACGGCCTGCCGGCGCTACGGGCTTGCTTTTCCCGAAGAAAAGAAAAAAGAAAAGACAACCCCGAAAAAACCGGTCCATGTGCTCTTCGGCGGCTCGACTTCCGAAAGGCAGGTCTCCTTGATGAGCGGCACCAACGTCTGGCTGAAACTGAAAAAATCCCAAAAATACGAGCCCCATCCCTTTCTTTTGGACATCCAGGGCAATGTCTGGAAGCTGCCCTACCACCTGACCTTGAACCACACTGCCGAAGAGATCCTGGCCAACTGCCAAAGGGCTTCCCAAGACCAGGAGCGTCTGAAATTTTTAGAAAAAAAAGTCAAGGTCCGTCTTTTCTTAAAGGAAGAAGCTCCGGAAGAGTTCGGCCTGCCGCAAAAAATGAGCTTAAAAGAATTCGCCGAAAATTCCGCCTTTGTTTTTCTCGGCCTGCATGGCGGCGCCGGTGAAGACGGCACCTTGCAAAAATTCCTGCAAGAACACCACGTCAAGTTCAACGGCCCGGAAGAAAAAACCTCTTTTCTTTGCATGGACAAATGGCAGACGGCCCAGACCATCAAAAACTTAAACCTCCCCGGTCTGGGCCCAATTCCCGGAAAAGCCCTGCCGCTCAGCTTTTTTGCCGGCTTTGCTTCTTCGGATTTTAGCAGGGCCTGGCAAAACCTGCTTTTTGAGCTTAAAGCCAAAACCCTTGTCATCAAACCCCGCCAGGACGGCTGCTCTTCCGGTGTTCTGCATCTTTTTTCCGCCTCCGATCTGGAAAAATACATCCATCTGGCGGAAAAAAAAGTTCCGCTGATTGAAAAAAACACTTTTCCCGGCCAAAAAAACCCAATCGAAATGCCCCTTCAGCCCATCGAAGAGCTTTTAATCGAAAAATATATTAAAACCGATACCATCCGCGTCAAGGGCAGCAAGTTAAAACATCATTTTAAAACCGGCTGGATCGAAATCACCGTCGGCGTTTTGGAACAGGCCAAAGCCAAAAACCCAACTACCCTGCCTAAAAAACACCGCCTTACCGTCTTCAATCCCTCGATCACCATCGCCGAAAACGAAGTGCTCTCCGTCGAAGAAAAATTCCAGGGCGGCACCGGCGTCAACATCACCCCGCCGCCTCTTTCCATTGTCTCCGCCCCCGTCCTCCAGCATGCTAAAAAACTGATCGGCTCTCTTGCGGAAAAACTCAAGATCGAAGGCTACTCCCGGATCGATGCTTTCCTGAATATTAAAACCGGCAAGCTTCTGATCATCGAGATCAACACCCTGCCGGGCCTGACCCCCTCGACCGTTTTCTACCACCAGGCCCTGGCTGAAAAAAAACCCCTTTTTCCCGAGAATCTGCTCGAAGAGCTAATCGCCAACAAGGGCTATTAACAGTTTTTTTCAAGCTATTACAAAACCTTCCTAAAATTACTTTTTTTTTAAAACCTTTATTATTAATGTCTTAAAACAAAAAAGACTTTTCTGCAACAAATTGCGGAAAAGTCTTAACTTTTCTGCAATTTAATGCAAAATGGTCAGATATGGAAAGGTATCAAAAAGCGGCTATTTTAAAAGACCTGCAAAAAAAAATGGTCCTCATCGCCGGACCCCGCCAAGCCGGAAAAACGACTCTGGCCAAAGCCGTGGCCCAAGAATTTTCTTCCTTTATTTATTTAAACTATGACCACTTAGAAGACCGCCGAATGATCAAAGAAGAAAAATGGCTCCCTTCAACAGAATTAATTATTTTGGATGAAATCCATAAAATGCCAAAATGGAAAAACTATTTGAAAGGCCTTTTCGATACCAAAGCTTCCCACCAAAAAATCCTGGTCACCGGCAGCGCCCGTTTAGAAATTTACTCGGAAGTGGGAGACTCGCTAGCTGGCAGATATTTTTTGCACCATCTTTTCCCTCTCTCTCCCGCCGAATGCGAGAAAATGCATTTTCCCTATACTCTGGAACGCTTTTTAGAAAGAGGCGGTTTTCCCGAGCCGTTCCTGGTTCAAGATCCGATCGAAGCCCAAAGATGGCGGCTTCAATATGTCGACAGTTTGCTCAGAGAAGATGTGCTGGACTTTGAAAACATTCAAAGTTTAAAAACCATCCGGATGCTTTTCGAACTGCTCCGCAGCCGGGTCGGCTCGCCCCTTTCCTATACTTCTCTTTCCGAAGATCTTGCCGTTGCTCCCAATACAGTAAAAAAATACCTTCAAATTCTCGAAGCGCTTTATATTGTTTTCCGTATCACCCCTTTTTCGAAAAATATTGCCCGCAGCCTTTTAAAAGAACCAAAAATCTATTTTTTCGACACCGGCTTAGTTCAGGGAGACGCCGGAATAAAGTTTGAAAACCTGACCGCTGCCTGTCTTTTTAAACACCTCCTTTTCAAGGTCGATTACCTGGCCCAAAACTATACTTTAAAATATCTGCAGACCAAGGAACGCAAAAAAGTGGACTTTGCCCTTGTCTGCAACAGTAAAATTGAACAGCTGGTTGAAGTAAAAAAAACCGACGGCACTCCTTCAGACTCACTATACTATTTTCAACAAAAATATCATTTGCCGGCCATCCAGATCGTCCAAGACTTAAAGCAAGAAAAAATAGAAAAAGGCATTCAGATCAGGCGGGGAATTAATTTTCTTAAAGAGCTTTGTCTGTAATGTTCCCTTAGAAAAGTTTTAATTCCGCCCGTATCCCGAAGGTTTGGAGGCCCCAGAAAAGATTTGCCGGATCAGTCCCCGGTGCCTTTTTATTCCCCTCATCCACAGCTTCGGCCTTTCATTTTCCAGGCCATATTCTCCAAAGCCATAGAAGAAGGTCTTAAAGAAAAAGTCATTGGCCAAAGTAAAGAACGAAGAATCAAAGCCCGGCGCCGCTTCGACGATATAAGGGATTACCAGAACCGGCGTCGGCAGCGGCACAGTCCGGTCGAAAATGACTACTCCATTAAAAATGATAATATAAGGCTGATTAGCCGCCAGCCAATTGACGGTATTGTCGCCGGAAGTGCCGTTGAAATCAGCCAAATAGGTCGAGCCGGCAAGGATCTGGCCGGAGGTGTTGACAAGGATGGGAGAAGAAAGCGAGCCGACATCGCCGCCAAGAGCATTGAAAGTGGCGGTTCCGGTAGAATTAATCGCTACCGGATCGGCCAGGTTTAAAATCGAGCCGCAGGCATTAAAAGCCGCTATGTCGGTATCAATCACGCCGCCAAAGCGGATCTCCTGAGAGCAGATCTCTAAAAAGCTCATGTTGCCGCCAGCGCCGCTCATGGCATATAAAGTAGCCATGCCGGAGCCCTGCTGCAGATCAAAACTAACGGCTTTTAAAGAAGCGGGCAGGGTCATGTTGCCGGCTTTGAGAATATCAATGCTGTCTAAAGCCGTGACTGCTCCGACATTGCCGACAAAAAGAATCTGGCCGTAATTGGAAGCGTTTAAAATCAAATCCTGAGCCCCGTTCAAAGTCGAATTAAAAGTTATGGCCATTCCCGTGCCGCCGGCAATCAGATCGGCCGTCCCGGCCAAGGTAACAGCGCCACTAAAGCTGATCTGGCCGCTGCCAGCGCTAATAACCCTGGCCAAAGAAACGGCGCCGCTGCCGGTTTGTAAAAAAGAGCCACCGGCAGTAATTGTGCCGAGAGCAGTAGAAGTAAAGGTACCGGAGTTGTCAATGGTAATCGAACCTTCGTTTTGCGCCGTAAAGGAAGCCGCTCTAACAATATTTGTTCCGGTGAGGCTGATGCCGGAGCTGCCAGTAGTATTTAAAAATCCGCTAAAAGTAGAAGTCCCGCTGCCGGAGGTCTGCGTAAAAGAGGCAGCGCTGATGGCCCCAGCCGCCAAATCCGTTACGGAAACAATGGTCATAGCATCCAGCGGAACAGAAGAGCCTACAGCTCCTGACAAGGTGATATTGCCTGCGGCTTCCATTGAAAGCGTTTTACTGCCGTCAACAGCATCCGAAAAAGTAATGTTGCCGCCGGCTGTAAGCTCGGAATTTTCAAACAGTGTCACAGAAGTAGCAAAAGCAATATCGCCGCCGGCTGAGATTGTTCCGATCAAAGAACTGGGTCCGGTACCGTTTTGTGTATAGGAGCCGGCAATTGTTGCAGCGTTGGCAACAGATCCGGTAATTGTGCCGGAATTGGTCACAATCACCGACCCCCCGTTGGTAGTCACAAGATCGCCGTTGCGAACAAAGTTTTTCCCGACAAAAATAATCGCATCGCCGGCGCCGTTGGTATTGATTGTTCCATTTAAAGTGGCCGTATCGGTAGAAGAGACCAGATTGATCGAAGAGGCCGTTACCGACTGGACGGAAATATCAAAAACGCTGTTGATGACTATATCGCCGAGCCTGGTTGAACCTCCAACATCAGCGCTGAACAAAATATCGCCGATGCCAGCAGTCAACTCCAGATTGCCGGGCCCTTCTACGGCTTTGGAAAAAGTAATGTCCCTGCCAAACGGCGCCGAAGTATCGATCGTCGGAGAGCCTGCCAGGTTAACAATCCCGGCAAAACTGACGGCCTGGCCGGCAGTGACAGATCCGGAAAATGCGGTTGTGCCAGAGGCATTGCTTTGAGTAAAGCCGGCCGAAGAGATTATGGTTCCCGACAAGGTCAAAGCGCCTGAATTGTTAACCGTAATCGCGCCGTTATTAGCGGTGGTCACAGCGTTGCCCAAAACAAAATTAGCGCCGGTTAAACTCAAGCCGAAAAGGGAGGTTACATTCAGAGCATCTCCAAAAGTTGTTGTACCGGTGCCAGCGCTTTGCGTTAAGCTGCCGACAGTCATGGCCGCCGCAGTATCGACATCTTTGGCCGAAGAAACCGTCAAAGCAAGCAATGGATGGGTGGCTCCGACCAGGCCGTTGAAAGCAATGTCGGAGGTTCTAGCAATCAAAGTTAATGAGCGGGCGTTGTCAGAATCGCCGTCCAAGGTCGAAGCAAAAGTAATATCGCCGCCGGTGCTGGAGCCAGATGAAAAAATATTACTGTCTGTCAGCTCAACGGCAGTCGGAAACGAGATCGCTGAATTAGTGGTATAGATATCGCCGCCGGCATAAGTGGTGCCGGTCGGCAATAATGTCAAGCTGTCGGCATAAAGATCGCCATTTAAGGTCAGATCGGCAGAGGTCAAAGAAACTAAAGCAAACTGGCTGTCTGAAACAACTCCAATGGTCCCCACTTCAATATCGCCGCTGCCGGCATCCAAGGTCAATGTATCTAAACTGCCGCTAACAGAGAAAATCTCATCGGCCATGATCTTGCCGTTACTGGAATTAATTGTCAGGTCGGTATCGGCCGCCAAAAGCACATGGCCGTTGCCGGCAAAAGTAATGGCATCTCCTGAAGAGCTGACCGTGGTCAAAGCCCCGGAGAGCATATTAAAATAGGTTCCAGCCGTATAGGTCTGGGCGTTGGCTATATAGGAAGTGCCGGTAAAATTGATATTGTTCGAAGCTGTCAGGGCCGTTGCTCCCGTCACTCCGGCTCCAAGGCCGCCTAGACTGTCAATGGTAATATTAGCGCCGGAAGCCGTCAAAGAGCTAATCGCCGTCGAAGCGCCGATGGTAGAAGTCAAAAAGACCGCGCCGGCTCCAGCTGTAATCGTCAAAGCATTGGCCCCATCGACCGTATTAGAGATCGTG
>JBAZHS010000027.1:0-10994 GCA_041652275.1 Parachlamydiales bacterium | reverse complement strand
CTGCGAGAAGATCTTTGGTCCGACCAAAGACTGGGAATGCGCCTGTGGAAAATACAAAAAAATCAAGCATAAGGGCATTGTCTGCGACCGCTGCGGCGTCGAGGTGACGCTTTCCAAGGTCAGACGGGAAAGAATGGCCCATATCGAGCTGGCCGTTCCGGTCGTGCACATCTGGTTTTTTAAGACTATGCCGACCAGGATCGGCAATATTTTAGGCTTGACCACTGCCGAACTGGAAAGAGTTATTTATTACGAAGAATATGTGGTTGTTGATCCCGGCCAGACCGAACTTGTGAAAAAGCAGCTTTTAAATGACAACGAATATCGCGAAGCGATTGAAAAATGGGGCCACGGCAGTTTTGCGGCCAAAATGGGCGGAGAGGCCATCAAGGAGCTGCTTGAAAAAGAAGACCTGGCGCTTTTGGTCAACGATTTGAAAGACAAGCTGCGCAAGACCAAGTCGATGCAGGCGCGGATGAAGATTGCCAAACGCCTGAAAATTGTCGAAGATATTTTTTCTTCTTCCAACAAAGCCCAGTGGATGGTGCTTTCCTGCGTACCGGTCATTCCGCCGGATTTAAGGCCTCTGGTGCCTTTGGACGGCGGCCGGTTTGCCACTTCTGATTTAAACGACCTTTACCGCCGGGTGATCAACCGCAATAACCGTTTGAAGTCTATTTTAAAGCTCAAGACTCCGGATGTTATTATCCGCAACGAAAAAAGGATGCTGCAGGAAGCTGTCGACGCACTTTTTGACAATGGCCGCCACGGCCATCCGGTCATGGGCGCCGGCAACCGTCCGCTCAAGTCCCTTTCTGAAATGTTAAAAGGCAAACAGGGGCGTTTCCGTCAAAACCTGCTCGGCAAACGGGTGGATTATTCCGGCCGTTCAGTGATTGTGGTCGGCCCTGAGCTGAGGATTAACCAGTGCGGATTGCCTAAACAGATGGCCCTTGAGCTCTTTGAGCCTTTTATTGTTAAAAGGCTGAAAGACCTGGATTTTGTTTACACGATTAAATCGGCCAAGAAGCTGATTCAAAAACAGGCCCCCGAAGTTTGGGATGTTTTAGATGAGATCATTAAAGGCCATCCGGTTATGCTGAACCGCGCTCCGACCCTGCACCGTTTGGGCATCCAGGCTTTCGAGCCGATCCTGATCGAGGGCAAAGCGATCCGCATCCATCCTTTGGTCACAACGGCTTTTAACGCCGACTTTGACGGCGACCAGATGGCTGTGCACATCCCCCTTTCAATTGAAGCGCAGATCGAAGCCAAGCTTTTGATGATGAGCCCTGACAATATCTTTTTGCCCTCCTCCGGAAAACCGGTGGCGGTTCCGACGAAAGATATGATTTTAGGCCTGTACTACCTAATGTATGACCCCGTTTACCAGCCGGAAAAACATGGTTTGAAAACCAAGTTTTTTGGCTCCAGGGAAGAAGTCCTGCAGGCTTTTTATTCAGCGCAGAGCTTTGATTGGCACTATGACAGCTTTAAAAAGAAAACCGGCCGCCGCGATGAAACCGGCCGCGGTCTGCATATCCACGAAAAAATCAAACTGCGCCTGAAAGACGGCGTGATTGAAACCACTCCCGGAAGAGTGGTCTTTAACGCCATTGTTCCGGAAGAGCTGGGCTTTCAGAATTACGCCCTGCGCCAGAAGCGCCTTTCCGAGCTGGTTTTGGAATGCTATAAAAAAGTGGGCCTTGAAAAGACGGTTAAGTTCCTCGATAATATGAAAAGCCTCGGCTTTAAAGAAGCTACAAAAGCGTCCCTTTCCATGGGAGTTAAAGATGTGGTTGTGCCGACTAACAAGAGCGTGGTCTTGGCCGAAGCCTTCCGGCGGGTTGAAAAAGTTCAAAAACAGTATGAAGACGGCATTATCACCGCCGGCGAGCGCCATTCCAAGATTATTTCAATCTGGACGGAAGTTACCGATGCGCTTTCCAAAGATCTGTTCGCCGTGCTTTCCCAGGTCAAAGAGCACCGTTTGAACCCGCTCTTTTTAATGATGGACTCCGGAGCCAGAGGCAACAAATCGCAGGTTAAGCAGCTGGGGGCTTTAAGGGGCCTGATGGCCAAGCCCTCCGGCGAGATTTTGGAATCGCCGATTACCGCCAACTTCCGCGAAGGCCTTTCCGTTTCCGAATATTTTATTTCTACCCACGGCGCTAGAAAGGGTCTGGCGGACACTGCTTTGAAAACAGCGGACTCGGGCTATCTGACCCGTCGTTTAGTGGACGTTTCCCAGGATGTTTTTATCACTGAGGAAGACTGTGGAACTTTAAATGGCATTGAAGTTACGGCCATCAAGCAGGGTCAGGAAGAGCTGATCCCCTTAAAAGACCGGATTTTCGGCCGGACTGTTTGCGATGATATCTATCAGCCTGGCGACAGCACCAAGCTTTTAGCCAAAGCCGGGGAAGTGCTCAGTGTTTTAAAAGCTGAAGCGATCGATTCTGCCGGCATTGAGCAGGTTAAGATCAGGTCGGCTTTGACCTGCGAGAGCTCAAGGGGCATTTGCGCGAAATGCTATGGCCTGAACCTGGCCACCGGCAACCTGGTGGGCCTCGGCGAGGCGATCGGCATTATTGCCGCCCAGTCTATCGGCGAGCCCGGCACCCAGCTGACGATGAGGACCTTCCACATCGGCGGTATTGCCTCGGCCATGCTTTCTCCCCAGATTATTGCCGAGCATGACGGCCTTTTGATTTACGAAAACCTCAGGACTGTGAAAAACGAAGACGGCCACCATCTGGTCTTAAATAAAAACGGCTCTTTGCATGTAGTCAGGGACGAGGGCCGGACAATTGAAGAATATAAAAAACTGCTTTCCACGAAATCGATCGAGCCCCTGCAAACTTTCGTTTTGGAACTGGGCACCCGGATTCTTTTTGAAGACGGCCTTAAAGTAAAAAAGCATACCAAGATTGCCGAGTGGGAAGAGCACTCAATTCCAATTATCTGCGAAAAGCCCGGCTATGTTAAATACGAAGACCTGGTAGAGGGCATTTCGGTGCAAAGCGAGGTGAACAAGCAAACGGGCCAGGTCGAGCTGGTTGTAAAACACCATCGCGGAGAGCTGCATCCCCAGATTTCCATTTTCAACAATCCGCAAATGACCGATCTGATCGGTACTTATGCGATTCCCTCTTCAGCTATTATTGCCGTTAAAGAAAACCAGAAAGTTGCCGCCGGTATGATTTTGGCCAAGCTGCCCCGCGGAGCCATCAAGACTAAGGATATTACCGGAGGCCTGCCCAGGGTGGCCCAGCTTTTTGAGGCCAGATCGCCAAAAGAAGCGGCCGAAATTGCCCGGATTGACGGTATTGTCGATCTGAAAGGCGTGCAGAAGAACAAGCGGATTATTGCGGTTAAAGATGAAATCTCCGGAATGGAAGAAGAGCATTTTATTCCGCTTTCCAAACACTTGATCGTCCAAAAAGGGGACCTTGTGGCCAAAGGCCAGCCTTTGACCGACGGTCTGGTGGTCCCGGAAGAGATTTTAGAGATCTGCGGAGTCAGGGAGCTGCAAAAATATATTGTTAACCAGGTCCAGGAAGTTTATCGTTTGCAGGGAGTCGACATCAATGACAAGCACATTGAGATCATTGTGCGCCAGATGCTGCAAAAAGTCCGGGTTTCAGATCCCGGCGATACGACCTTCCTCTATGGCGAAGATGTTTCCAAAAAAGAGTTTTTCCTGGCCAATAAAAAAACGATCGAAGAAGGCGGCAAGCCGGCCCAGGCCGTACCGGTTCTTTTGGGCATTACCAAGGCCTCTTTGAAAACAGAGTCCTTTATTTCCGCCGCATCTTTCCAGGAAACGACCCGCGTTCTGACCGACGCGGCCGTCCAAGGTAAAGTGGACGATCTTTTGGATTTCAAATCCAATTTGATCATGGGCCACATTATTCCCGGCGGCACCGGCTTTAGCTTAAAGCAAAAACTGGCTTCATCCGGAGAGGAGAGCCTGATTTTTTGATTTTACCGATGAACCGTTGGCGGTAAGCTAAAAAAGAGCGGTTGTTTTTTTTTGATCGGCATAAAACCCGTTCGTTCTTTTTGTGACGAACTCTTCGCAAGGGGGTAAAAAAACAGTGTCGCTAGCTTTTGAAGAAAGGTCTGTTTTGCCCCTGTCAAGAATTGCTTTTTCCGAAGCTGTTGGTGAAAGGTCTGTTTTGCCGCGGCAAAGCAGTGGTTTTCCCGAGGTGGTTTTTTGTTCGGATCGGGAGCAAAAATTTTTTTTGGTTGTTGATGGAAAAGCGGTTGTTGCCCGCTCAAATCTAGTAAGGGATGAGCTTTTTCAGATTTTTGAGGCGGCGGTCAATGGCAATCGTTATTTTTTTACCAGTTTGCAGGCCGTCGAGGATTATTATGTTGTTACCAACCATGGAACGGCTGTCGGAAAAGAAAGGGATATTTTTTATTTTGCCGATTATAACCGTTTTATTTTCAGGATAATTAAAAGACTGGAAGAAGAAGAAAAGATTGCCAAAGGCTTTTTTGGAGTGCCTGAAGCGGTTTGTTTAAAACGGTCCAATGGCTGGCCGGTTTATCTTTTAGAAAAAAAAATCGATCTGCTCACTCCTGATGAAATGGTTCAGAAACTGCGGTCTTTTAGCCGGGAAAAAAGATGCTCTCTGGCCAAAGAGGCTGCAACCATCATTTTTGAAAGCGGTTTTGCCGATGTTTATTTGGGAAGTTTTTGTTTGGGAAAAGACGGAATTTTTTATTTTGTCGAAAGCAAGCCTTTTGGACTTTATTTGGGAAAAAATGTAATTAATTTTCATAGGTTAAGGCATAATGGCCGGATCGGCGTAGAAAAATTCCGTTTGATTTTGGATTTTTTTGAAGGTTTTGAAGAAATGAAAGAAGAGATTGAGCGGTTTTTAGCCGAACACCCTTTGCATTGGTGCGCCATTTGCCGGGAATGTTAAAAAACCGGCTTTCGGAAAGCTATAAAAAAAAACTTAACCTTGGGCGCGAAGCTCTTTTATCTGTGTTTTTTAGTTTTTTTCTTTTGAAGGTAAAACTTTGTCGGGGCCGATTTCCTTTTCCAAGAAAAGCATTTTTTTTTTATACTTTTTTTAATATTTGTGTTTTTTATGTCAAAAACGGATTTGGACTTAACGGGCAGTTTTGAAAAGGCCCTGGAGCTTTTAGAAAACTCTTCGGACAATCTTTTTATTACCGGCAAGGCCGGCACCGGCAAATCAACCCTGCTGGCTTATTTCTTGAGCCAAAGTAAAAAAAAGGCGGCGGTTCTGGCTCCGACCGGCGTGGCCGCATTGAATGTTGCCGGAGAAACCATCCACTCCTTTTTTCATTTCAAGTCCCATATTACCCTTGAAGAAGCCAAAAAAAAAGGCCGCTTGGCGAGAAACAAAGCGCTTTACCGTGAGCTTGAGCTGATCATTATTGATGAGATTTCCATGGTCAGGGCTGATCTTCTGGACTCGGTCGACGCTTTTTTAAAAGCGGCCTTGAAAAACAAGAAGCCCTTCGGCGGGATCCGGATGATTTTTATCGGCGATCTTTACCAGCTGCCGCCGGTTTTAAAAAATGAAGAAAAGCCCTTTTTTCAAAAGCTTTATCCGACACCCTATTTTTTTTCCGCCGCGGCTTTTCAAAAAGAAAAATTTCAGTTTTTGGAGCTTGACAAGATCTTTCGGCAAAAAGAAGCGCTTTTTGTGCAGCTTTTAAATGCGATCCGCAACAATACGGTTCAAGAAGAAGAGCTTTTGCTTTTGAACCGGCAGGTGCTGAAAGCCGGTGAAAAGCCGGAAGAAGGCTCGATTTATTTGACTTCTACCAATAGCGATGCTGAGAAGATCAACCGGGAAAGGCTGGAAATTTTAGAAGGAAAAGAACGGGCTTTTGAAGCGCAGGTTGAAGGCCAGTTTAGTTTAAAAGAAGCGCCGACCGAGTCCAGTTTAAAACTCAAAGCCGGCGCCCAGGTCATGTTTTTAAATAACCACCCCCAGGGGCTTTGGGTTAACGGCACTTTGGGCCGGATCGTTAGCTTAACGGAGGATTTGGTCGAAGTGGAAACGGCTGGCGGCGATCTGGTTTTTGTGGAAAAGCACCGCTGGGAGCTTTTTAAGTATGGCTTCGACGAAAAGAAAAACCAGCTTTTCCAAGAAGAGGTCGGCGCCTTTTTGCAGTTTCCCCTCAGGCTGGCCTGGGCGGTTACCATTCATAAAAGCCAGGGTAAAAGCTTTGAAAAGGTGGTGATTGATCTGGGGCGGGGGGCTTTTGCATTTGGCCAAAGCTATGTGGCTTTAAGCCGCTGCCGGACCTTGGAGGGCTTAAAGCTGCAGAAGCCCTTTAAAAAGCAGCATGTGCTCTGCGACTGGCGGGTTGTCTCTTTTTTAACTTCCTGGCAATATGCCCTTTCTGAAAAACGACTGCCGCTAGCGGAGAAAAAGGATTTGATCCAAAAAGCCATTTTGGAAAAAAGGCCTCTTGATTTGATTTATTTAAAAAATAACGACGAAAAAAGCAGACGCCGGGTTCTGCCGCTTTTTGTCGGTGAAATGGCTTACGGCAGCAAACATTTTTTGGGCTTGGAAGCTTTCTGTTTTCAAAGAAACGAAAAGCGCCATTTTAAACTGGAACGGATCCTCGAGATCAGCTTTGGCTGATTTTTTTAATTCCGGCGGTAGCGGTCGTGGCGCTCTTTTCGATGTTCGGCGCGCTTTTTTTCGTTATGGCGTTGCGAGCGCTGCTGCTGCCAGCTTTGGTATTCCATCTCGTCATTAAACCAAAAGCCGTAATACCAGCCCGGCCCCATCCAGATCAGTGTTTTTTCTTCTTTTAGCTCTGTTCCGGATCCGGCTCTCTGGGCGGATTCCAAAGCAGAAAACAGGATTGTCAGGGCAAGGAATAGGGCCGTTGTTAAAGCTTTTGTTCGCATAAAAATACCTGTATCGGCAGTTTTATTTTTTCCATAGCACAAAAAAGGATTTTGCGAGAGCTTTTTTCATTTCCCCGGTCAGAAAAAATCTTGACAAGGACTGGACTTTCAGGGGTCTTTTCCGTTATCGTTTCTTTCAAGAGTCCGGATTCAAGCATCCGGAAAAGCGTGAAACTGGAGGGTGAAGGGGTGAAAAAAATATTCAGCCGGTGGTTGTTGTTCTTTTGCGGAGCTGTGGTTTTTGGTTGGGCCCACAATAGTTTGAATGGGCAGATTGCCGGACGGGAGAGCGCCAAGAAAATCTTGGCCGAAGTTTTGGGAGAAACGGAAATCTGGAAGGCGGAATTTGCCCGCGGAAAGGCGGACGGCAATAAAGTTGGGCTGTTCATGAAGCCTGAAGAGCTGTTTTTGCCGGATCAAGTGACCCTGGAAGAGGTCCGGCTTAAACTGGCCGGTTTTAATTTTTTTTCTGACGAACAGGCCTTTCAAAAGCTTTACCTTGAACTGGGCCGTTATCCCGGAGGAAGCCCTAAAGCCGTTTACGACGCATTTTATAACCGCTCGGCTTTAAGGTTTTTTAATGGCGAAGACCTTTTGGCGGCGGCGACGGCGATGGTAAGAGAGCTGTTTTTGAGCTACCAAGAGATAATCAAAAGAGCCGAGTTTAAAGATCCGGACAAAAAGGTGATTGTGCATTTTGCCACCGGTGACACACCCTGGGTGGCTTATCGTCTGTTTGCCGATCTGGTCCAGAGTTGGGAAAATGAAAAGACCCAGGTTCTTTTAAAAAAGTGGGGAGTTGATCCGGCTTGCCGGGTTGATCCGAAACGGATTTTAGCATTTCCGCTGGATATGGTTTTTCCGCAGAAGCCGACGGATTACCATTCTTTTTACAATATTTTAAACAATATGTTTGAGCGCATGGGCATTCCCAAAGAAAACCGGCGGCTTTTTAAAGGCAATCTGATTTATGACGAAAATGTTTTGACGGGTGGACATTTAAGAGAAATGAGCGATTCAGAATACAGCAATCTTTTGCAAAATATCCGGGAAAATGATTTGCAGGTTGAACGGTTTTTGGATTTAAAACAGCCGTTGAGCTTAAAAGATCCCCAGTATCCTTTTTTAAAAGCCATGCAAAAGCAATTAGAGAGGTTCTCTGGGGAGCTGCAGCAATTGGGCGGGGCCCACATTTTTATTAGCGGGATCGGCCCAAGTTATGAGGGCAAGGGGCATATTGGTTTTATGGAAAGCGGCGTTAGCCTTGAGCAAAAAGGTTTTATCGGCAAGGCGGGCCATTTTATTGCCGCCGGCCATGCTAAAGAAGCCGGCGGCTATAAAAACACCTCGAAAGGGCATGGTTTTGCCACTTTTGGTTTCGCCGAACTGCTTTTGCGCCAGGGCCAGGCTCCGGTGAAAGTGATTGCCATTGCGACAGGGAACAATAAAAGCCGTGCGGTTTTGAAAGGCCTGGAAGGTGCTTTTCAATTAGACTGCAAAGCGCCTTTGGAATATCCGGTCCGTGGTTTGCGTTCTCAAAACGGGATGCTGATCGCCGACCGCAGTTCGGCGGGAGAGCTAAGGCTGAACCGCTATCCCTGGGATTTTAAGCTTTTTAGCAAGGACGATTGGTCGGATGAGATGGTAAAGACTTTTTTTATCCGGGTGGCTTTGGAAGCTAGCCTGGGCTGTCCGAAGGATCCGTTTCAATCTTTGGGCACCCTTAAAGAACAGCAGTTTTTAGATTTACCGGGAGCGGAACATGCTTTTATTTTAAGGATGCGCGAGAAAAACCTGAAAACTTTAAAAGCCAAAAAGGGCGGCCGGAGCTGGGAAACGATCCGCCGGGAAGTGCTCGGCCAGGTCGAGAGCAATGTGGTTTTGCCCGAGATTGGAGAAATTGTGCAAAAGCTGGGGTGGCAAGCTAATAATTCCAAAGAGATTTTCGTGATCAATCCCCATCTGGATGATGATTATCTAGCGATTTTTGAGCTGCTCAGGGTTTTGATTAACAATGGTTTTCGGGTTTCTTTTTTTTATACGGCCAAAGGTTCGACAGCGGTGGATGCCGGCTATGTAAAAAATATTTTGAACTATATCGCTGGGTGGGAGCGGAAGGAAATTACCGAAACGCTGAAACTTTCCTTGGATGAAGTGCACCGCCGTTTGGCCGGGCTGCTTCAGAAAAGAAAACTCTCCTGCAGTCCTTTGGATTATGATATTTGGAACCGGATGGGGCCGGAGGAAAAAAAGCTGAGAGCCCAAGCGCTTTTTTTGGACCTTAACGACAAAAAAATGAACGGCCAACTGATCGATCCTTTAAAAATCAGGGCCTTTGTCGGTCTTTGCCAAACTTCCATCGACCACCATGCGAACTGGGGCCACCGGGACATTTCCTTTGTTGCGGACATTAAAACTTTTTTGCGCTTCAGCGAAGGGCGCAGTGCGATTATGAGCCTGGGAGAAAAGTATGTCGACATTCATGAACCATGGGATTCGAGCTGGTATACCCAGGAAGGCAGGGGCGGGACGGCCGCTGAGCGCGATGTTGAGATGATCAAAACCGTTTTAGGGCAGCGCAAGCCCTTTTTGATTATTGCCAACGGCGAAGGTTTTCCTGATTTTGGAGCGCATTCTACTACGGAAGCCAGCGTTAAAGCGGCGGTTTTAGAGCTTTTGCACTCAGGAGATCTGGATAAATCAGCGACCCGGCTTTTAACGTATGAGGGAGTTTGGGCCAGAAAAGATACGGCCAGGGCTAAACTGGGCTTGGTCTTAACTTCTGGGCAGCTGGATGATTTAGAGAAAAGTTTTCCGGTTTTTTATCCTACGCAGGCTCCTGCTCCGGTCCCTGATTCAGGCTATGACCGGCCGCGTTTTTTTTCCGAGGCTGTCCGGGAAAATGCCATGATTTCCAAAGAAGAATACAAAGCGCTGGTTCCGGTTTCCCGGCCGCAGCTGCAAAAAATTCTTGCCCAGAAGGATAGCGGTATTTTGAATTATGATTTGCGCGACCTTTCCAATCCCGAAGTTTTACAGCAGATGCAAAGGGAAATCAGGGAATTTAAATGTGTGCGCAAGTATGTTAACCGGGCCAGCAACCAGGAATTAAACGGCCCGGCGCCTGTCGCGGAAGTTTTTACTTTTTATAACGGCGACATAAAAAAGCTTTTTTATTCGCTGGCTTCCTGGGGCTGTTCGGAAAAAACGATCGCGGATTTTTTTCAAGATTATGTGAATGAAAAAGATCCCTGGAAGATCTGTTGTTCGCTTCAAGAGATCGCGAACCTTAAAAATAACCCGCAAGCCCGTCTGGCTCAAGAAGTTTATGAGAAAGTAAAAAAATAACTTGTTTCCAAGTGTTTAAACTGGCCGAACCTTTCCGAGAATGTTTGGTTCCGTCTTATTTTATTTGCGGTTTTTCAGAAAAGTGGCTTTCGGGAATAATTCTGGTGGTTTTTAACTGGTTCATAAAATCTAAAACTGCCAGTTCCTTGGCTTTGGCTTCCAGTTCAATGGTTAAACTGGGGATGGCGCTCCAGGCTTTGGGAAAATCGCTTGTTTGCAGGTAATCGGCGTGTAAACGGGGGTTGGCGCTTTTCCAGCCCCCTTTGGGGCTGGAAAGGTGGAAAAGTGGTTCCCGGTCCCAGGTTTTCAGGGCGTTTTGGGTTGCCGTTTCTTCCGTCAGACCGTCTTTTAAACAGCGGTGGTGGTGCACATCATAGACGAACGGCAGCTGGTTGCTATGGCAAAAGGGGAGCAGGTCTTTGGGGGTGAAGGAGCGATCGTCATTTTCCAGGCTCAGCTTTCGGCGCAGGGAAGCGGAGAGCAAAGAGAGGTTTTTTTCTAAAGCGAGAAGGGCCTTGGTTTTATTTTGGTAAGCACCGCCGGCGTGGATGTTGATCACATCGGCGCCGAAAAGTTCGGCGAGATAGTTGTGGTATTCCAGCTCTAAAACGGCATTTTTCACAACGGTCTTTTTAGGAGAGTTTAAAACAACGAACTGGTCGGGATGGAGGGTCAGGCGCAGGTTTTTTTCTTTTGCGAAATTTTTTATATGGCTTAAAAGTGCGAA
>JBAZHS010000026.1:0-11164 GCA_041652275.1 Parachlamydiales bacterium | reverse complement strand
CTTATGTTCCGGCGGGAAAAGAGCGTTTTTTTCGGTTTTTAGTTACCTTGAAAGGGCTGGTTGTTTTGGTCTTGCTTTGCTATTATTTTCATTTTAGCTTTTTTTTCAGCTCCCTGCTTTTAGGGCTGTGGATAACGCTTGGCGTTAATGTCATTTTAAAAAAACGAAAAGGCCCTTCGGCTTAAAATCCAGATGATTAATCAGATGGTTAATGCAGCGGTGGTTTTTACGGTATTTTTTTCTTGTTTTCGCCATGTTATAATTTAAAAAACTGTTTTTTGGGCTTAAGCTTCGAAGTGTGTGGATTCAGAAGACGCTGAAAAAGCGCCGTTTAGGTGTTTTCAGTAAGTTGTTAGAAAATCAAAAAGCATAGTGATTTGGGCCAGGGCAAAGCTGTTGATAGTAACCTGGGAAACGGTGCGGTAAAAAATTGGAAAGGCGGAAGTGGTAACAAAGTTCCAGGCTAGAAAGCTGTTGAAAAGGGCCAGGGCCAGATAAATAATTACTTTTTCGGTATTTGAGAGTCGGTTTGGGTTTTGATGAAAAAAAAAGCAGTAAGCGTTAACGAGCAAATGTTCTTCGAAAACTACTAAAGCGGCAATTAAGATCAGCGCTTTGGAAAAGGCGGTGGTGAGAAAACCGTGGACCAGGGTATTAACGACAATGGCTGTAGCGCTCAAAGCGGCCAGGCGCGTTTCGTCCGGATGGCTGTTTAAAATATCCGGCAAAAGGCCAAGGCTTTGATTAAGATGGCCGAGGCTTTGCTTGAGATTTAGATAGAAATTTTCTAATGTCGCAGACATAAATTTTTTTTAAAATGATTAGCAATATAGGGCGATTCGTTTTTCTCGGCAAGGTTTTTGGGCTTTTTGTTTAAACCGGGTCCGGAAGTTGTATTTCTTCGATGGTAGATCCGGCCCTTTCAGTGTCAAAAAGCGAAGTTTCAATAAGAGCTTGCGGTTCTGCTTTCGGATCTGTTGGGATGGCTTCGCTTGGGCGGTTGGTCAAGATAGTTTTTAATTCCTGGCTTTCCAACTGTGTTTTTTCTTGTTTTTTGGCTAAAAAATAAACGGCCCAGGAAAAAAAGAAGCTAAAAATCAGACGGCAGATTTCTAAAACGATTCGTAAAAAACGGTGCTTGCCGGTTTTTTGCTCCAAACAAAAGGTCGCATTGGTTATATCGGCCAGATAGCTGTGGCATTCTTTGCGATTAAGATTTTGGGGGGTTGGCAGTTCGTAGATATGGCCTGGAACTGGCGCGGTCCCTCCGGCCAGGGGGATTAGATCGCGTTTGTTGACGAAGTGGGCGACTGCAGGCGTTTCTTTTTGTTCTTTTCCGGCTTTTGCCATTTTCGCTTTGAACCGGGCGATTGTTTTTTTACCGGGCGAAGGGGCATTGAAGGTAACCAGCTGTTCGGTCTGGAAAAAAAAATCACAGGCAATTCTTTGGGCAATGGCGCCGCCCAGCGAGTGCCCGGTGACGATGATCCGGCGGTTTTGCAGATCATTCGCCCGAAGATTGTCCAGCCAATCTTTGAGACGGTCCTTGACGGCCTCAAAGGCTTTTGAGCCAATTTGGGGGTCCAGGTCGGCGAGAAGTTCGGCAAATTTGGTGGTAGAAGTTCCTTTGGCGATAAGCAAAGCTGGCGCCGGGCAGTTTGCCGGAGCCAAAAAAGGGTAAATTGTACAGCCGCTTTTTTGGAAGGGCTTGCCTAAAAGATACTGAAAAGATTTTTCCGGCGAGAGCAGCTGAAAATTAAGGGGCGGCGGAAGGCGGTATTTTAATGGGGCGGCATCCAAAGAATAAGGGAAGCGTGAAAGTAGCTGCAGATAGCGCATCAGGTGGGTTTCTTCTGTGATGAGGCCTTGCTCTAAAAGTTTTTGGTCTTCTGCTAAAAGTTCTTCCAGGTTTAAAGCCAGCTCCTTGAGCTGTTTTTCGTGCCGCCGGGTTTTTTCAGAGCGGTCATTTTCATTGGAAAAGCCTTTTTCCGCTCCGGCTAAAGAACGTTTTAAAGTAAAAAACTTAGGGAAATTTTTTTGTAAAAAACCACGGGCGGCTTTAAAGATTCGTTTGCCGGATTTACGCGGCATCTCGATCAGCAGGATTTTGATTAGGTCAATAATTTTATAAACAGAGGTTAAAAACGCCGAAAAAGCCGTTTCTTCCCTGGTTTTTTCAGGGCTGGTTAATGTAAAAGGACGATATTTAAGCTGAGCAACCGGATAAGCACAAGATAAGGACATAAATTTTTTAATTTAAATTTTAGGGCCCCGGCAGTTTATTGGCAAGAAAAGCGATGGGGGTTGTCGAATTAATAGAAATTGTCTTCGGCCGCCTATCGAAGAACTTTTCTGCGGCTTTTCAGATTTTTGCTGCCGGTGTGATTTTGCTGGAGAAGAGCCAAGGGAAGAAATCGTTCGAAAGCTGCCCAAACCGGTTCGAACAAAAAGAAAAAAGATCTGAAAAAAGAAAAAAACAGTTTTTGGAAATTAAAATGCCCAAGATAGGACTCGAACCTACATACCTTGCGGCACCAGAACCTGAATCTGGCGTGTCTGCCAATTCCACCACTTGGGCGCATTTTAATATGACCGATGCCCAGGATAGGACTCGAACCTACATGCCTTGCGACACCAGAACCTAAATCTGGCGTGTCTGCCAATTCCACCACCTGGGCAAAAGCTGGTCTAACTTTAAAGGTTTTCAGGTTTTTAGGTCAACTGTCGGCCGCTTAAAATCTTTAGATTAAAGTCTTGGCGGATCTGAAAAGCCGGCAAAAAGCGCCGTTCGGATCTGTCCGGGTTTTAAAAATAAAAAAAAGTTTTAAAGCAGGTTTAAATTTAAATCAGGCGGTTTTAAAAAGTGCCGTTCTAAAACTTTTTTTTAGGGGGTTTTTAGAGAGGATGGGAGATTGAGACATTTCGGTGGGCAAAGAAGCGGTTTGGGATCAGCTCTCTTTTCTGCTTTCCAAGGCGGCGGCTTTTTTCAAGGCTTTTTTTGCTTCGTCCAAAAGGTGCAAAAACAGGCTTTGGTTGATTTTTTCGCTGCTTAAAAAAGTTTTCAGGGCTTTTTTTAGGGCCTGGTGCAAATCCTGCGGATAAGGCAGGGCTAATCTTTGCCAGGCTCCCAGATTTTGATAAAGCAGGCAATAAAGCAGATGGGCGGTAAATTCGGTTTCCTGATTGATTTTAGCAGTTCTTTTCCGTTTAGCTTCGCTTGATTCCAGATCAGGGGAAGCTCCGAACAGGTTTTGTTTTAATTCTGCCTGGCCTTTTTCCCCCCGGAAAAGGTCAAGGGAGCGATTAAGTGTGCTGATTAAAAGGTGGGATGAGCAGCGCAGGGGATTGAACAGATTGCAGAAAGCTTGGGAGATCCTGGATTTGACGAATTCGTTTTCGATCAAAGAGCGGGTCCAGGTCTGGTCGAGCAGATCGCCCAAATTAAAAATAAAGGCTGAGAAAAAATTCCAGTAGATATCGTTTTGAATACAGCCGCCTTTAATTTCTTCCGGTTTAAAAAAGTTCTGTACCAGATGTTCTGTGGGAAGCTCGGGGCTCTGGGCTTGAGCGGTCTGGACTTGTTTTTTTAAATCGATTAGGGTTATGCGGATGATTTTTTTTATTTCTTCCTGAATGTAGGGGGCCGAGTCCGGCGAAAAGGGGGCTTTTTGGTAAATCGATTGGTAGAAATCTTCTGCGATTTGATCCGCCAGCTCTTCTAAAGGGCGGGATAGTCCATTTTCACTTCTTTGAGCTAAGTCTTGTTCAAAGAGCCGGTTTAGTCCCAGATCATCATTAGCGCTTTTAGTGTCATCGTCCGGATCTGCTGCGCTGGGTTTTAAAGCCTCGGCAAGCTGTGGAAGGTAGTCTGCGGAAAGAAAAAGCTCGGAAAGCATTGTTTTGGCAAAGAGCTGGTTGAGCGCAGGCAAAAGGTTTTGTTCGAGCAAATGGCGCAGATATTCGGGATTGGAGATTGTTTTCAAAAGATCTCCGATCAGCGTTTCCTGGATAAAATTTTTAATTACCGGGACTAGCAGACCGCTGATAATTTTTTTTATTCCCGGCATCATAGCCAGCGGCAGGTTTGCGGGCAGGGCTGCAAGTAGTTCGCTAGACGGAATAATTTCCATAAGCGCTGTCTGCACCTGGGCTAAAGCTGTCTGTACCTGGGCTTTTTCATCTGGGTTTCCGATGCTTAGGATTTGCTCTTCGGCGATCTGTTTTAAATTTTCTACCAGCTTTTGGCAAAATTCGCTTAAGTTTTCGTGGGGCAGCAGGCCGGAAATAAATTCTTCGGCCGTTTCGATCAAAAATTGCTTTAAAGTAGCGCTTTGCAATGAGGGATGCAGTGTTGGTAAGGGGAATTCGGCTTCGAGCGCTTGGCCGAACTCTTCCGGTGTTGGCCCCAGGTCCCAGACTCCGGCGCTTGGGGGCAGTTTAGCTTTGGCTTTTTGCAATCCCAGGGTATGGCTGTAGGCGTGGGCGGCTGTTTGGTCGACAAGCTGTGTGTAATCGACTTTTTCTAGAATTCCGACGGTATGTTTTAAGAGTTTTTCTGCGATGTTTCGGTTTAAAGCGCTGAAGGCGGTTTTGAGCGCTTCCTTGAAAGGGAGTGTTCCGTCCGGACGGGGGTTAAACAAGTGCTTTAAAAAATTGTTTAAAGGAGTTTCCGGCCTGAAAGCTGCGGCAAGAGCTTTAACGCTATGGCTTAGTCCATCTAAAGTTTTCTGAGTTTTCCAAGATAAGAAGATCAGAAGGTATTTTCGTACCTGGTTATTTTCGTTTAAGGTTAATTGATTTTCCGGATCCTGGATCAAAAGAAGCGCTTGATCGCAACTTTCAGTTTCCAGGGGTTCTTCGCGTAAATGTTGCTTTAAAAAGTGCTTGAGCTGTTTTTGGCTTTTTTCCCAGAGCAGGGATTTTCTTTCGTTTGAAAAAATGGTTTTGAGCAGGGTTTGCGAAGCGTCGGATAAACTGAAATTTTCAGTCCGTTTGCGCGGTATGAAAAAAAGAGTTTCTAAAGAAACCCTGAGAAAGCTGGTTAGGTGGGGCTTGAACACTTCTATTTGTGTTTCATGGTTTTGATAGGCGCTGCCAAGCATTTCAAAAATCTGGACGAAAACGGGCGTTTTGGCAACCAGTTCGTCAAGAGGCAGGGAAAGCTTTTCTTCGAAAGCGGCCTTTTCCAGATTGCCGGCAATTTCCAGAAGTGTTTGGTAAAGTTCTTTAAATTCCGGATGGACCATTGCCAGAGAATGATCCGGGGCGCTGGAAGGTTCAAAGAGGGCTAAGGTTAAAGGCGCTTCGTCTTCGGAAAGGGCTAAATCCGGGTGAAGAGCGCCTAGAGCTTCCGCCTCTTCGGTTTCATCGAGACCATCTAAGTTCCAATCATCATCAGAATCTGAAGAACTTCCCAGGCTTTCAGCTTTGTCATCTTGAGCTGGACCGTTTTGTGCTTCCGGGCCTTGCCCTTCTTCTTTGTCGTGCATCACAGCGTCCGCGAGTTGGGGTTTTTGTATGCTGGAGGGAAAAAGCCAGTGAATAAACCGGCTCCAAATTTTAACAACGGTTAAAACTAGTTTTTCTAACAAATTCAGCGGACGGCTTTGAATGGAGAGGCTTTCAACAGGAGTAAAATCGGGTTTTTGAAAGCGTTCTTTTTGCAAATAAGCTCTGAGTTCCTTAATCTGCAGCGGGTCTTCGTCGGCCGGACTTTCTAATTTTTGCCACGCTGTATCGGTCAGATGATCAAGGCGGTCTTCGAAAGCGGCGGGATTTTCTTTTTGGTAATTTTTTCGGCAAACCGGATTAGTCTGGGTTAGCAGGGCAAAAAAAATGAAGTGGGCGATTTTGGCCACTTCCCCCGCTCTTGGGATGGTGTTTAAGCGGGCCTGTAGGGAAACGATCCGTTGGCCGAGGCGCACTTTTACGCTTAAAAGGTCAGAAGTTCCGGAATTGAAGCGGGGCAGCTCTTTAAATTCAGCGTCGCTGCAATGCAAGGAGGAGTCGAGACCCATATCAATAACCAGTTTATTTTACAGAGGTATTTTAGCATGGATTGATTCTTTAATTAAATAAAAATTATAGTTGTTTTTTTTAATTGTAATTATTTTTTTTAGTACTTTTACGGACAAGAAGCTGCTTTTAGATGTGAAATTCTAGAAAAGTAAAAAAAATGGCCCAAGCGCTTCAGTTTAAGTTTTTTTTTAATTTTTTATTCAGAGGCTTCCTGTGTCAATCGAAGATTTTAAAGCGGGGCTTTGGGATGGCGGCTTGCTCTTGATGGATAAAGGCGCGGGGGCTTAAACTGCCGGGCGCGGTAATGGAAGCAATCGGCTCGGCCGTGTTAAGGCTGGTCTTTTTAAAGCTTTTTTGTGAAGCGGGGAAGGAAAAAAGCGGAAAAAGGGGCTGCTTGAAACGCTTCGGTGTTTTTTGTTTAAAAAACCGGATGGTAAAAATGGCTGCGCCGGAAGCGGCATCAGGGGTGCTTTTCAGAGACTTCCAAGGCTGGTTTATAGATGGGCTTGGCTTCAAAGCCAACCTGGCGGATGGTAAAAATGAGCTTGGAGACTGCTTCCCAGGTAGCTTGCTTATCGATGTGCAGAAGGATTTCGGTTTGAGCCTTGTTTTTGGGCAGAAGACCAATGTTATATTGATGGATCAGCTCATTTTGGATCTGGTTTAAGGTGCCCATCGGATAGTCCTGGATTTCGGTAATCCATTTGTACAGGCCGTTTTGATCGACGCTCAGGTTGATCTGGTAGATGCCTTCTTTATTGTAAACCGTAGCGGCATGGCTTTCCTTTTTAAGACGGACCAGATCGAGCTTGGTATCAAAAAGAGTAGCCCTGGTGATTGCCAGGGTAGCAAAAAAAGAAAGCATCAAAAAAAGAAAGTCCAGCATGGGGGCCAGGTTCATTTTTAACGAGGATCCCAACTGTTCTTCTTCAATGAGATGGCTCATGTTTAATTCCTGTTGGTATTGATAAGGTTGGCTAAAAGGGCCGCCTCGGATTCTACCAGGTGTAAAAATTTGATCATGCGGTATTTTAAGGCCGTATGAAAAAGCATGGCGACAATCGATACCAAAAGGCCGGCAACGGTGGTTCCGACTGCAATGCCCAGACCGTCGAAAAGGGCGGCGATCGAATCAATCGAACGGTTAATATCGTAAAAAGCATAGAACATGCCGATGACGGTTCCGCACAGGCCGACCATTGGCGAGATAACGGCGATTTCATTTAAAAGAGTTAATTTTTGCCAGAATTCTGCGGTCACCCGGCGCCCTTCGTCTTTCATGGAGTCGATCATGTACTGGGGGCCCTGCTTTCTGGCGCTGATGCCGGCAGCCACCATCGAAGAGAGCAGGTTGCTGTTTTGGTCGCAAAAGACCAGCGCTTCTTGGTATTTTTCCTGGTAAAGATGCTGTTTTAAATGCTCGATGGTTTTTTGGCTCATGAGATATTTGGGCCGAAAATTAAAGGAATTATAAAGCAGAATCAAAACGGAGGTTACCGACATAAAAAAAAGAATCGAATAGATGAGCGGGGAGGCGGAAAAAACTTCTTTTAAATCGATGGAAGCGCTCTTGTTTTTCGGCTTGACGATCACATGGGTAGTTTCCGAAACAGGCGAGCTTTTGAGAACGCTGGAAAGCGTTGGCGGTGTGCTGTTTTTGATGGGCGCCGTATTTTTAGCAAAAATAAAACTGCAGGTAAAAAACAACAAAAAGATAAAAAGACACTTTTTCATGAAGAATCCTCTTATACATAGTTATTTTTTGAGAGTAGCCTTAAAAATAGAAATATTCAAGAAATTTATTTAAAACTGACTTTAGGGGACTTGGGGAAAATTAAAACGTTTTAAATTTTTTTTCTGCCAGGTTTTAAACAGACTTATCACGCGCTTTGTTTCGTTTTCGGGAAAAGCTTTTTGCTTTTCGGAAAAAATCAGGTCGCCGGCATCGATCATCACGGCCTTGGTTCCGATCAGGGCAAAGTTTTTGCTTTTAAAACTTTTAGCCAGGCTGGAAAACCCTTTTTGAGCGATGGTTGTGATCAGGTTTTCTAAAGAAAGCAGTGCTTTTTGTTGTTCGGTTTTGGAAAGCCGCCCAAAGGCTTGTTCCAGAGCTTCGCCTTTTTCTTGGATCACAAAACAGAGGGAGTTTAAAGCGATCCGATGGCGTTTGTTTTGCCAGTCCAGGAGGGTGCATCTTTTGGGAGCGGTTTCTTGGACGTTTAAATGCACGGCAATTAAGGCCGTCTCTTCTTTGAGGTTAAGAAAAACATCTTCGTATCTTTTCAAGACATAGCTGCGGTCTTTGGGACTGTTTTCAATTTTAGGAAGGGGGGAAGTATCCCAAAGGCGGGAAAAGCGCCAGCGGCTTTTTTGGTGCAGGCGCTCTTTTAAAAAAAATTTGAGCACATATTTTTGATCGGCGCTTTCAAAAGCGATGGACTGCAGGCCCAGGCCCAGATAGCTAAGGGGCCGGAGGGTAATTTTTTTTAGCTCGGGGCATTTGAAAGCGGTAAAGTCGGTTTTTATGTTTTGCATTAACACGCCGGAAGAAAAAAGATCCGGCCTAATCAGGCAGCGGGGTTTGATCAGCAGGAATAAAAGCCCCAGGCTCAAAACCAGGGGCAGGGCTCTTTTGAAGAGCTTGTTTTTAAACGGCAATAAGCGGCTGCTGAAGCAGGAGGCTTGTTTTAATTTTGGGTAAGAGGAAGGCAAGCGGTAAAAGGCCAAGGTTAAAGTTCTTTTTGATTGACGCCTGTTATTTATATTACAGATTTTTTTTTTAGTCTACCCGCTTTGGGGTTTTGCTCGCTTTTTTGCTTTTTTCGGGCTATACTTTACTGCTAAAAGCCAAGTCGCCTGCAGCTATAAGTCAGGGTTTTAAAATCTTTCGTTGGAAAAGCTAGGCGGTCTTTGCACAAGCGGTAAGAAAATTTTGAGGGAAAAATAAGTTGGCAAAGCTATGGTTTCGCTTTATAAAAAAAGTGCTTTAAAGATCCCCTTCCAGTTTGAAGAAAGGCGTCCCCTTTTTTTAAGCCAGTTTCTGCTGGTTCCCGAATTTTACCAAAACCATGGCCCCGAGCTTGATTTATCGGCCCTTTTTAAAAATGACCGGCCGGTTTTTGTTGAATATTGCAGCGGCAATGGCCAGTGGATCGCCAATCGGGCTAAAGCCTCTTTGGATTGCAACTGGATTGCCGTGGAAAAAGATTTTGAAAGGGCCCGCAAGATCTGGCTGAAGGCTAAAAACGGGAACCTTGGGAATCTTTTTGTCGTTTTCGGCGAAGCTTTTTGCTTTACCCGGCACTATTTAAAACCATTTTCAGTTGCTGGAGCCTTTATTAATTTTCCCGATCCCTGGCCTAAACGGCGCCACGCTAAAAAAAGGCTGGTCTCTGCGCCTTTTTTAAAGCTCCTTCAAGAAAAAATGCAAAAAGAGGCCCTTTTAACCATGGTCACCGATCATGAAAAGAGTGTGCCGCTGATGGCTAAAGCCGCCCTGGAAAGTTCGTTTAAAGCGCTTTTTCCGGATCCCTATTTTATTAACGAGCTTCCCGAATACGGCCTTTCTTTTTTTGAGCAGCTTTTCCGTGGCAAAGGGGGCAAGATCCATTATCTGCAGTTTTCAAATTCTTTCAGCTGATTTTTTACTTTCTGCGGCAGGCCAGAGCCAAAACTGGGATCGCCGCTAATGGCTAAAAGTTGGTTGAAAAAAAATCTTTAGATTTGGCCCCTTGTCTTAAAGCGCTTTTTAGCTGTTTTTGGGCAAAAAAAAACTTCTTGGAAGTCTTGGAAGATAATATGATTAACAGGGTGGAAGGAATGATGAATCTTGGCCCGAAAGATAAGAATAAAAATATCGGGGCAGAGGGATTTGAACCCCCGACCTACTGGTCCCAAACCAGCCGCGCTAGCCAAACTGCGCTATGCCCCGATACAAAGGTAAGTTGCCAGTCTAGCAAAGATTTTGGTTTCCAGCAATTATTTAAATTTTTATAGTAAAGGCGAGGTGTTGATGGAATTCATGGAATGTCCCAGTTTTTTAAGGTTGAAGGCCGCGGCCCAGCAGCCTTTTGATCTAACGGCCGAAACGGCGGTTTCGCAAGAGCGTCTGGAGCGGTTTTCGGCCTCAGGCGGCAGTTATAAGCTGATCTATGCTTTGGAGCGTTTGGATGAAAATGTTTTAAACGCGCTTTTCCAGCTGGCCGAAGAACGGGGCGCTCTTGAAAAAATGGCCCGGCAGCAGGCAGGAGAAAAAGTCAATACTTTTGAAAACCGGATGGTTTTGCATACGGCCATGCGGGATTTTTTCAGCGAAAAAAACCCTGCTAACGAAGCCCAACTTGCAGCCGGTTTGGCTTTTGTCGAGCTGGAAAAACTGAAAAGCTTTCAAAAAAAGCACCAGGGCCGGTTTGATTATTTGATCCACATTGGCATCGGCGGCTCCCAGCTGGGGCCTGAAATGGTTTTTGAAGCCCTGAAGCTTTATTCCCGAGAAACGATCAAGCCTTTTTTTCTGGGCAACCTTGATCCCGACGAAGTTTTTAGTATTTTAAAATTAGTGGATTTAAAACGTACTTTGATTGCCGTGGTTTCCAAATCCGGTTCGACGATGGAAACCAAGGTCAACGAGCTGATGGTCCGCGAAGCTTTAAAAAAGGCCGGTCTTAATCCGGCCGAGCAGATTGTTTCCATTACCACACCCGGCAGCTTGATGGACGATCCCAAACGCTATTTGGAAGTGTTTTATTTTTGGGACTATGTCGGCGGCCGGTTTTCAGTAACCTCCATGGCGGGCGCTTTTAGTTTGGGCCTAAGTTTGGGCTTTGAGCTTTTCTTTGAGTTTTTAAAGGGGGCCAGCCGCATGGACAAGCTGGCCTTGAAAAAAGATCAAAGCAATCTGCCTTTGCTTTTGGCCTTGCTGGGCATTTGGAAGCGCAATTTTTTAAAGCTTCCGACCCTTGCTGTCGTTCCGTATTGCAGTTCTTTGAAAAAATTCTGCCTTTATTTGCAGCAAGTCGAAATGGAGTCCAACGGCAAAAGTGTGGATTTAAAGCAAAAGGCTCTGGCCTTTTCTTCCGCTCCCTTTGTTTTCGGCGATAGCGGTTCAAATGCCCAGCACTCTTTTTTTCAGATGCTCCACCAGGGC
>JBAZHS010000025.1:0-11224 GCA_041652275.1 Parachlamydiales bacterium | reverse complement strand
CTATCAGGGTAAAAACCCGGAAATCAAAAAGGCTTCCAGTGTCTATATGGACCGGGAAGCGCGGGTGCTGGCCGATGGCCGGGAAAACGGCGCGGGCGGCAAGGTAATTTTTTGGTCTGAAAAAGCAACTGACTGGCGGGGAATGGCTTCGGTCAAAGGGGGGAGGAACGGCGGCGACGGTGGCTTGATCGAGGTCTCTTCGAAGGGTTTTTTAAATGTTCAGGGCCGTCCCGATGCTTCGGCCGGCAATGGAAGGTCCGGAACTTTCCTGCTTGATCCCTGGAATATTACCATTTCTTCGGCGGCCACTGCCAATGGAGCTTTTGGCGGAGGGAATCCGAATACCTTTACGCCGAGCGGTACCCCCTGTGTTTTACAGGATACGGCTTTAACCGGGGCTTTAAGCTCGGCCAATGTAGTTATCAGCACTTCGGGCGGTGGCGGCGCCGAGGCTGGCGATATCACGATCGATGCTTCGGCTACGCTTTCTTATAGCTCATCAAATAATCTGACTTTAACTGCCGATCGCAATATTACCGTTTCAGCGGCGATGACTAATTTTGATTTTGGTGATTTTGAATTTAATATTAACCAGGCCGGCGGTGGCGGAACTTTTCAGGCGAATGCACTTTTACAGGCCAGGGGTGCAATTAGTGTGAACGGTAAAAATGGCGGCGGCAATGAAAATTATGTTTTAAGCGAGCAAAATCAGTCTATCGCGATTACTGCCGGAAGCGGTGGAAACAATATTTTAAGCATCATTGATTCCGCTGCGGATCCTTTAGAGGTGAGCTTAACTGCTGCCAGAAGCGGTTCTTGGAGCGGATTTTCTTCAGGGTCTTTTACCTCGATCGACAATATTAGCGTGACACTGGTTTCTTTAAATGGTGTTTTGGTTCTGCCGGACGGCGGCGCTACCTGCCGGATTACCGGTGTTCAGTCCGGCAGTATCGATGGAATCTTGACCAGCTGGCAGAATTTTACAACTATACAGGGAGGGGTTGGAGCAGACACTTTTATTGTTAGCGATGGGGTTGCCAGCGGTGTGTTGGTTCATGGGGCGGAAGATGTGAGCGATACTTTGGATTTAACGGCTGGAACTTCTCCGGTTACGATTAATGCTTCTTTAGGAACGGTTTCAGGTGCTATGTCGGTTGATTTTTATGATATCAATCAGATTTTACCGCCGGTTGGAAAAAGCAATACTTTAGTGGCTCTGTCCAGTTCGGCATCTACCGTAAATATTACGGGAGCGGATAGCGGTAATTTGACCGATTTTTTCAGCTTTAGCGATATTCCTAATTTGCAAAGTTCAGATGATTCTTCGATCTTTGCTTTTACTAATACCGGCTCGGTTTCCGGAACCTTGACCGGCGGCGTTTTGGATTATCGGGCCTATTCCAATCCGGTGAGTGTGAATTTGCCGGGTTTGAGCGCAACTGCGGTTGGCGGCGCTGTCAGCGGGGTGGTTAAAATTATCGGCGGAACGGCGGCCAATACCCTGATTGGCAATGCTCTGTCAGCTACTGTTTTTGAGTTTCTAAACCATCCTACTGATGCCAGCACCGTTACCGGCGGAGCTGCAGCAGACACTTTAATTTTAACTGGCGGCGCCAATATCTGGGCGATTGCCGCCGACGGCAGCGGCAGCGTGGGAAATATTGCTTTTAGCGCAATTGATATTTTAACCGGCGGCAGCGGCTCGGATACCCTCGATCTTTCAGCGGCGCTTTTGGCCGTTAATTTAACGATCGATACAATTTCAGGCGGTGAAACGGCCGGCAGCATTGCCGGCGCTTTCAGCTTGGATTTTAGCAATATGAATGTTTTTGCCCTTCCGGCGGCCCTGGCCAATACCCTGACAGGACCTTTAGCCGGAAATACAATTTTTAATCTAAGCGGAAATGGCAGCGGCAATATTACGAGTGGACCGGTTTTTAACAATGTTAGCGCTTTGAGCGCCCGGGGGGATTCCAATGTCTTTGTTTTTACCGACTCCGGCCTTTTGTCTGGTGCTTTAACCGGAGGCAACAGTGCTTCCGGCGAACTGGACTTGAGCGCTGTGACGGCGGCTCGGACCATTACCATGACCGGCAATAACCAGGGTACGGCAACCGGCGGACATTTTTCTGGTTTTTCCAATATCATAACGCTCAAAGGCCCCGCTTCTCAAAACAATACCCTTGTAACAACTGACGCTTTGCAAACGGTAAACATCAATAACGCTAACCAAGGAACGCTTGATGTTGATAGCACCGGCTTTCAGAACATCGCCAACATTACCGGGGCGGCAAATCATATTACGACTTTTACCTTTTCCGGATCAGGAACGCTTTCAGGCACAGTAACCGGAGGAGCCGGCTTAAATAATATTCTTGATCTGTCTGCCAGCGATTATGCGGTCTCCCTGGTTTTGGGCGCCAATGCGCATACCGGAAGCGCTTCTGCAGTGATCAGCGCTTTTGCCAACATTTATACTTTTATCGGCAGCAGCCAGGCGGGCAATGCGCTAACCGGACTGCCGGTCGGCTCTTCGGCCATTGAGATTACCGCTGCCAATACTATTACTATTGATACCAGCTCTTTCAGCTCTTTTCCCAACTTTACGGCGGCGGGCAATGATAATACGATAACCATCAAAGCCGATGCTTATTTGACTGGAACTCTTTCCGGCGGCAGTGGAACCAACAACACCCTGGACCTGCAGGAAAAGTCTTTGGCTTTTTTATATTTAAATGCGCCCAGATCCGGTTCGCTGAATTTTGGTAGCGAAGATTGGGCTTTTGACGGCATTGATACGGTTATCGGCAATCCGCTCACAGCTTTTAATTGGCTGTATACGCCGATATCCGGCGGAACTGTCCGGGTGACGGGAGATAAGTCCGGTTCTGTTTATGACAAGAACAACACGGTCCTTTATTTAAGCAGCTTTCAGAATTTTAATTCGCTGATGGGGCGGGAGGGCGACGACACCTTTATTTTTAATGGCGAGTTTGCCATTAATGGTGATGTTAACGGCGGGGGGGGGACCAATACTCTTGATCTGAGCGCTGTTACTTCCGCGAGAAACATGGGGCTTTTTGGCACGATTTACGGTTGGGTTACCGGAAGCTGTGCCTGGTTTTACAATATGCAGAATATTATCTTGCCGGCTGGAGAAAGCAATCAAATTAATTCTTATGCTACCGGAATGACGATTACCTTTACTGGCGATAGCGCCGTCTCAGTGTCGAACAGCTCGAACACAATCGCTTTTTCTAACACGGCGATTGTTTTTGAATATGCCGGAGGCAACAACATTAATTTTGACGGGAACTGCAGCCAAAACATGACCTTTATCAATGATGCGGTAAATTTTATCAGCGGCACCATGAGCGGCGATATTCTAGGACATGGCTGCACTTTCAATTTTTATGGCGGCACTATGGCCGGTTTTATCATGGCTTCGACCAATTCTGTGATTGTCGACCATAGCTCAGCCGGTCATAATTGGTACCTGGACGGGTCTTTTGGCTATGCTTCCGGCTATGGGGACGTGATTCCCGGCGGCTTTACTCAGATAAATAAAATTGTCGGCAGTTCCGGGAACGACATTTTTTATTTGATCGGGCCCGGCGGGCTGCCGATTATTGACGGCGGCAGGGGGAATAATACGCTTGATTTGACCGGCATTACCAATTATGGAACGGGAGGAACATACTATTCTTACTATGGCGGCAGCGGCTATGTCCGGGAAAGGGTTGATGCTTTCAGCAATATCGGACGGCTGATCCTGGTGGATGGTACTGTTTTAATTTATACCGAGCTCAATGAGGCGGCGATAATCTCGCTTTTAAGCCAGCCGGATCTGAATGCGGTCTCGCAGGGGCAGGTGCGCAGCATAGATATGGGCACCAAGCAGGTGGTTACTGGCGAGCCACCGCGCTTTTTAATTGAAAATAACCTGCTGCCGGAAATTGAGATTCAAGCGCCGCAATCCGCCGAAGCGATTCCGGCAACAGTTCCCGCAGTGGAAACTCCGCCATCGGTTCAGCCTGCCGTTCCGGCTTCGCCGGAGCGGTCTTTGCAAGAACTAAAAGAGCTGCTTCAGGAAAGCTCTCCGGCGCCGCAAGTGGAAACACCTGCTTCTCCGGCTTTGGAGCCCTCGGCGCCTGTACCTCAGATAGCTCCTCCTGTACCGGTGCCTGTGCCGAAAACAGCGCCTGTTCCTACACCGCAGATAGCGCCGCCCAAGGCCGCTCCGACACCGCTTCCTAAGCCGACGCCGCTTCCCAAACCTAAACCGAAAGGCTAAGAAAAAACTGATGGTAAAATTACAGCCGGTGGATTTTTTGAAGTTTGAAAAAAAAGCCAAGGATTAAAGCGGGCCCGTTAAGAGAGGAGAGCGATGCCGTTAAAGAAACTTTCGTATTTTTGGTGGATGCGGGTTTTTCAGCTGTTTTTTTGTCCGCTTGTGGTTTTGGCCAATCCCCAAAATGCCCAGGTGGAAAACGGCGCTGTCAGCTTTTTTTCAAACGGGCAGGCCTTGCTGGTTGAACAGAAGACCGATAAAGCGGTGATCAATTGGGAAAAGTTTTCGGTTTTGGCGGGGGAAAAGACTGAGTTTTTGCTGCCTTCGGAAAAAGCGGCCACCCTGAACCGGGTGACAGGCGGGGAGATCTCCGAGATTTACGGGGAGCTGAAAAGCAACGGGCTTTTATTCTTGATCAATCCGCAGGGGCTTGTGATCGGTCCCGGCGGCGTGGTGGATACGGAGGGTTTTTTAGCTTCTACTTTAGATTTGAAAAGCACGGAGTTTTTGCAGGGCCGGGAGCTTAATTTTACCGGCGTTTTGGAAAAGGACATAGTTAACCGGGGCCTGGTTATAGCCAGAAGCTCCGATCTGATCCTGATTGCCAAAGAAATTGATAATCCGGGCCAGCTGCAAGCCGAAAAGGGCCAAATTAAGCTGAAATCCGGTTTTGAGGTGACCCTGTTTCCCGAAGAAAATAACCGGATGGCCGTGCGTTTGAAAAAAGCCGGCTCCATGAAAAATAGCGGTCTGATCCGGGCGGTTAGCCTGGAGATCGAATCTGCCGGGGGGATGGCCGAATGTCTGGCCGTTTCAGCAGAAGGCCTGATCGAGGCTGTCGGCGTCGGAAAACAGGCGGGGCGGCTGGTTTTGCTGACGGATGAGGTTCTTTCCGTCAAAGGAGAGCTGAGATCCAGGACAGTTTTAACAGAGGGCGGGGAAGCGAAAAGCGTTGGCGGCGACATCCGCCTGCTTGGAAACGAAATTCGTCTGGAAGCGGGCAGCTTAATCGAGGCTTCCGGAGACCTTGGCGGCGGCTCGGTTTTGATCGGCGGCGGCTATCAGGGTAAAAACCCGGAAATCAAAAATGCTTCCAGTGTCTATATGGACCGGGAAGCGCGGGTGCTGGCCGATGGCCGGGAAAACGGTGCGGGCGGCAAGGTAATTTTTTGGGCTAACCGGAAGCTGGATATGCGGGGCCAGGCTTTTGCCAGAGGCGGCGTTAACGGCGGCGACGGTGGTTTTGTAGAGGTCTCTTCGCACCAAGACTGGGCTTTTACGGGCTATGTCAATACGACAGCCTTAAAGGGGAAAACGGGCAAGCTGCTTTTGGACCCTTATGATTTAATCATCAGCTTTGATCCGGATAGCCAGATCACTAAAGTTCCGCCTCTTGAGCCTTACTCGCAGGGGTATGCTTCCGGAAATTCGGCTAAATTGAATGTAACCAATTTAGTGGTTTCGTTAGCCTTTAATAACGTGCAGGTGGACACCGTTACCGATCTTTCGGGAAGCCAGAGCGGCGATATTACCGTTAATGCCGCTATCAGCGAAAACACGGGCCATGATTTAACAATTAAGGCTTACCGTAATTTAACGGTTAATGCCAATATTGACATCGGCAAGGAGGGCTTGGGCGATCTTTATTTATATTTTAACCAGGGCGGCGGCGGCGGAACTTTAACTTTTGCTTCGGATGTGGTTGTTTCGGGCCAGGGCGGATCGGAATATGTCTATGCCATCGGCAAGGCTTCCAGCGCCAGCGCTTTGGTTTGCAGCCATACGACGGAGCAGACGACCATTTTGCTTGCCCCGGATACTGGTGTGACTTATTATTCTGTCGGCCCGGCCTATGATATGTATCTGGCGTTTTCCGATGTTCAGTCGGTTACATCCAATAGTAATGCCGGCAATGTCCTGGATTTGAGCTATATGACTTATGCCGAAGTGACGTTGTCCGGCGCCGGCGCCGGATCGGTTCGGGAGCTTGTGGCTCCGGCGTCCTGGCTGGATAGTTTTGCCAATATACAGGTGCTTCAGGCGCCCGCTTCCGGCTCCGACATCTTGATTGGGCCGGATGGCGGAGCGGTTTTTAATTTAACCGGCGTCGATACGGGCAATATCGGAAGCGGAATTTTAAGTTCTTACGTTAATTTTGCCAATTTGAAAGGCGGAGCTGGGAATGATCTGTTTGTTTTTGGAGCGGGCGGTTCTCTGAGCGGTATTTTAGATGGCGGAGCTGGTAGCAATACGGTTGATTTTACATCCGCTTCGGGAGCTTATCTGGTCTTAACGGCTACCGATGCCGGCTGGGAATATAATGGCCTGATTGGAAATGGCTGGAGAAATCTTCAAAATATTATCGGCAGCAGCGGCGGCGGCCTTTATTTGGCAGTCTATCCCGCGGGAGCGTTGAGCGGAACCCTGACCTGCAGCGGGGCGAATAACTGGGTTGATTATTATACCGGGAGCAGTGTGGCGGTCAGCCTGGCCGATTCTTCAGCTTCCGGAATCTATAGTGGCGCTGCCGGCGGCTTTTCGGGAGTGAACATTTTTTCGGCGGCGCTTTTGCCGGAGGATACAATTTATGGTCCGAACGGCAATACGAACATTACTTTAAGGGGAGGGGGGACAGTAGTGTTTGAGCTTTCTCCTTATCCCGTTTGGGGTTATTTCTTTTCCCAGGTTTCCGGAGGCAGCGGCAACGATACTTTTACTTTAAGCAGCAGTTTTGGCTCGGTTGCTTTTCGTTCTTTGCTGGTTGACGGAGGAGCGGGCAGCAATACCCTGGATTTCTCTTTTTGGCCGGCCAGCTCTTGGCGGGGCTGGCGGGTGCCGTCGGCAGGTATCGGCGGCATTCCCGGCGCCGGGCTGGCTTTTAAAAACATCCAGATAATTTTGGAAGACGGCCGGATCATTTGGACGGATCCGACAGTTATTACTTCTTTGTTGACCCAGCCTGAGGTTCAGCTGATTGCCCAGGAACAGAACTGCGGGCGTTTTTTAATGGAAAAAGTCGTCGACTTAAAGCCGGAAGGACGGTTCATTATTCGCAACCGTTTGCTTCCGAAAGTCGAGATCGATTTGGCCCGGCTGAAGACGGAAAATTTGAAAACTTCCTTGTTTTTGGAGACAAGCGCAAAATCCGGCGGCGCTAAAAAACCAAAAGCAAAAAAGCAGCATGTGGCCCAAGGCGATCCTTCTTCCGCCACTTCCATCATTACCCAGCCGGAGCCGGAAGCACGGGAAAAAGACGAGCTTAAAGGTCTTGGCCGGATGGGGAAAATCATCGAGCGGAAAAAGGGAGCGGGCAAGTCCAAAGAGCGGCTTTCTCCGGATGAAATTGATCTTTCCAGGGCGCCTAAAGCCGAAGAAGAAAACTTTGATTTCGAACCCTAGCGGGGCGGACGGTTTTATTTTTTTTTAGCTGCCTGTGAATATTTTTTAATGAACCAACAGATCCTTTCGGCCGCTGAAAAATAAGCGGGGCCTGTTTTTTATCTGCAAGAATTTCGGAAAACCGGTTCCTCTGGAAGCCGGATACGCCGGCATTCGTGTAAAAAAAATTGAAAACAGGTCCTTGGCCTGGTAGGGATGCTTTAAGGAGCGATCCGGGCAGTTGCCGTGCTTTCCAGGGCCCTGGTTTTCAAAAGTTCCGTGGTGGTCATTAAATACGGTGTGGGAAGCGAGGCTGGTTTTTTGTCCTGGACGATAACGGCGGTTTTTTTCAGGTTTTCGGAAGAAAGCGAAGCTTGGATAAAAGTTAAAAATTCCGGATAGCTTAACTTTTCCATGGAAGAGGCCAGCTTTATATAATAATTGAGGTCTTTGTAGTGAAAAGCGCACTTGTCCAGACGCCAGGAGAGCTCTTCGAGGTTTTTGGGCGGTTCTTTTAGCTGGACAAGCAGGTCTTCTTTGAGGTTTTCAAAGCGGGCTAGCGGAATGGCCTCCTGGGTTTTTTTTACGAAGATTTCCAGGAAATTTTCCGTTCTTTTTAGAAGCTCTTCGCCGGAAGTGGAATTAGACTGTAAAAATAAAAGCATATAAAGATGTTTTTTTAGCTCCAGGTCTTTGGCGTGGGCGACATAGCCGAGCTTTTCTTCGCTTCTTAGCGTATGAAAAAAAGCTTCGTTTAAAAGCGGCGAGACGAGCATTTGCAAAGAGCGGTTTTTCAAGGAGAAGGGGTTTTGGTCGAGAACAAGGACGAGCGCCGAGCCATTTTGATTGACCGGTTTAAACAGCGCCGAGGGTTCGGAGGGTAGAATTAAAGCGGAAGCATCCTTTTTGGGGTAGGGTTTAAAGGCCAGAATTCTTTGGGCTTCCAAAGCGATATTTTTGGCTGATTCGGTATTCAGGTTCCCGGCCAGGGCGCTTTCCAGAAAACCTTTTTGGAAAAGGGTTTTTAAAAAGAGCAGGTACTCTTCATAGGTAAGGGCTTCCGCTTCTTTCAGGAGCATGGAGGCGGGATAATAGCTTTTATCATTTAAAAGATAGTAGGTCTCGTCGAGGCCCTGCTCGAAAGAGAAGTCTTTTTGGCGGTTGGCGTAATAGTTTAAAAGTTCTTTTTTATATTCGGAAAAATCCTGAAAAGAGGGGGAAAAGCTTTTGAGCTCCTTTAACAGCGACGCCAAAAATAGCGGGGCCTTGTGGGAAAAGCCGCTAAGGCCAAAATTTAGTTTGAGACTGGAAGAGCTCAAAGAAAAGTTCAAACCGCCGAAAGCAGCTTCGCGCAAAGTCGGCGTTATTTCCGAGGTAAAATGCAAAACTAAAAGATCGCTGAGGGCGGCGGAATGCAAAGAGCCGTCGAGGAAAGCCGAATAAAAATGAAGCTGGCAGTTGATTTTGGGCTCGAGGATTTTAGGGCTTTGCTGGAAATAGCTTTGCATAGCGGAAGAATCGATGGTTTGGAAAGGCTCTTTCTGGAGGGGTGGAATAAGGCTGAAATCAGAAGGGATGAAGGGGTTTAAAGGCGGCAGCTCGAACAGGCTGAGGGTTTTTTCCTGCCAGCTCGGAGGCAAATCCAAAAGCGCGTATTTGGCTTTAAGCCAGGTTTCTTCCCGGTCCGGTTCAATGCCGGTTTTATTTTTTTTGGCCAGCACTTCAAAATAGCCTTTTGCCAGTTTCAAAGAGCCGAGCAGCTCTTGAAGGTCTTTTTTTGAATATTTTTGGGCCAGATAGGTTTTGTCGGGAAAAGTGGCCAGCGGTTCTTTTAAAAGAGAGCTAGCGAAGTTCAGCGTGATATCTTCGGGCCTGGGGCGGGAAAGATAAGCGTAGTTTAAAGCGGCAATCCGGTTCATTTCCTTGAACAGCGCCTTGGAAGGCAGTTGGGTGGAGAGTTTTTGCAGGGCGCCTTGAAACTGGGAAGCAACCTGGTCGATTTTTTTTATTCCTGTTTCGGTCAGATCAAAGTCAGCGGACAGAAGCGCATAGGGTCCGATCGGCTGGTGGGAAAAAGAGCAGTTTTCAATCAGTTTTTGTTTTTTTAAGGAGGCTAAAAGAGACTGGTTATGGCCGCGGTTGAAAAGATAGCAAAGCAATTTTAAGGCGCTGTCGTCTTGGACGAATTTGCGGTCCGCTTCAAAGGTAATGGAGAATTTTTTTAGCTCTTTGAGCGGCTCGATATAGGCCACATGGCCTTTTTGTTTTGAGGAAAGAAAAGGCTCGTTCAGGATCGTTTCGCCAATTTGGCGGTTGGGAATAGCTTTGAACTTTTGATCGATCAGGAAGATGGCCTTGTCAAGGGGAAGCTGAGTGTAAAAAACGACTTTCATCAGATTGGCGCTATAGTGCTTTTTATACCAAAGGAAGAGTTCTTCTCGGGGAATATTGGCCAGGGTTTCTTTGCTGCCGATGCTGAACTGGCGGTGGGGATGGGAGGGGGAAGCGAGTTCTTTTCCGACCTGGAAGCTGCGGAAACTGTCATTGGTTTGCTGGAGGCGGTATTCTTCGTCGACGGCAAAAAGTTCTTTAGAAGTTGAGCTCGGATCAAAAAGCGGGTCAATGAAAAAACGCGAAAAACGGTCCAGGGCTTCTTCTGCAGCGGAGTTGGGAATGGAAAAAAAATAAGCGCTTTCCAAAAGCGAGGTATAGCCGTTGCGTTCGCCGCCGTGGGAAGAAAGGAAATGGGCGAAGCCGTCGCTTTCGGGATAAGCGCCGCTGCCGTGAAAGAGCATGTGTTCGACGAAGTGGGCCATGCCGGGGTATTTTTCGGGGTCATGCCAGGAGCCGGTTTTTAAAGCCAAAGCGCACGCGGAAATCTTGGTTTCAGGATCGGAAATGATCAGCACTTCGAGATTGTTCTGCAGTTCGAACTTGCCGATTTTAAGGTCTTTTAAAGCCGGAGCGAGGAATTTTAACCTGGAATGGTCTTCGAGTGTTTTGTATTCGGCTTGGAGCGGTTTTAAAAAGAGAACAAAACTGAAAATAAGGCAAGGGAACAAAAAAAAAGTTTTCTTTTTCACTTGGTTAACCTTTGGTAAGCTTGTTGGACGATTTGGTAGATGGCCTCAGCCCTTTTTCGGCGTTTTTCCAAACGATTGTGAAGAAGGTCGAAGCTTTCCATGTTAAATTCCTGTTCGAAGAAAAGGCGGACGGGGGCGAAAGCGGTTTCCCTTTTTTCACCGATTTCAATTTGGGTGGTGTCCGGCGGGGGCAGCAGGTGGTAAGTGTAAAGGGCCAGGGGGTAGAAATGGGTTTTGGGCCGGGCTTTTTTAGTGAAAAGGTAGAAAAGCTCGATGCTTTCGGGGTCAAACGGAGCCGGGATGATCGAGCCGTCGGGGTTTTTGCGGTCCCTTCCGCCGGAGGGCGCCAGATAAATAATTTGGCCCCCTTGGGCAAGCAGCTGGAGCATTTGGGAAAGGGTTTTTTGATTATGGAGCTGTTTTTGCCGTCTTTTTTCCGGTGGATGGTCGATATACTTTTTTAATAAATGCA
>JBAZHS010000024.1:0-11239 GCA_041652275.1 Parachlamydiales bacterium | reverse complement strand
AGTCGATGATACCCCAGATCAGTGATCTGACCATTTATTTTCTGAATTTAGTGACCTGGAACCGCCTAAAGCATAATCCGACTGTCAAAGCCGAGATCAAACAAAAAAACTTTGGGGAGAATGTCTCGGCGGGTTTTATGATTTATCCGGTTTCTCAGGCGGCGGACATCACCACTTTCAAAGCGGACCTGGTGCCGGTGGGAGAAGACCAGCTACCCATGCTGGAGCAAACGGCGGAGATTGTGCGCAAGTTTAACCGGACTTACAATACCAGCGTTTTAATCGAGCCCAAAGCCCTGGTGCCGAAGGTTGGAAGGCTTCCCGGAACCGACGGGCAAAGCAAAATGGGCAAATCCCTGGGCAACGCTATTTATCTTTCTGATTCGCAAGATGAAGTGGCAAGAAAAGTCAAGGGTATGTACACCGATCCCGGTCACTTGCGGGTGGAAGATCCCGGAAAGGTCGAGGGCAATCCCGTCTTTACCTATTTGGATGTTTTTGCCGAAGATAAAAATAAGGTCAGGGAACTGAAGGACCATTATCAGCAGGGCGGGTTGGGAGATGCGGCTGTTAAGCAATATTTATTGGAAGTTTTGCAAAATTTCCTCACGCCGATCCGTCAGAGGCGCAAGCTTTATGAAAATGACCTGGGAGAAGTTATTAAAATAATTCAAGCAGGTACGCAAAAAGCCCTTCAGACGGCAGCGGAAACCCTGGCGGAAGTTAAAAAGGCCGTCGGTTTTGATTATTTTGGTGCAACTCCCTGGAACCTGGACTAAGCCTAAAAAGCGCTTTTTATTTTTTTAAGGCAGGTGCTTATGTATTTGGTTTTTTTGGTTGGTATCGGCGGGTTTATCGGCGCCATCCTGAGATATTGGATAAGCGGCTGGGCTCAAAGCAGTTTTTTATCTTTTCCCTTTGGTACTCTGGCGGTAAATTTTATCGGCAGTTTTTTCCTGGGACTGATCATGTACCTTGCCGAGTATCGAGGGTGTTTCAGCGACCAGAGCCGGATTTTTTTAACAATTGGTGTTCTGGGCGCTTTTACTACGATGTCCACATTTAATTATGAATCGTTCAAATTACTGGAGCAAAATGAGTTATTTTTGTTCGGAGCCAATCTGGCCGGCACTCTGGTCCTGACTTTTTTAGCTGTTTATTTTGGCAAAGTCTTAGCTTTAAGTTTCTCGGGAGGATAAAAAGATGAAAAAAGAATTGGAAGCTCTCCAGCTGCGGATCTTTATTGGCGAGTCGGATGAATATCAGGGCAAAAAACTCTACAAGTACCTGTTGGAAATGTTTAGGGAAGAGGGGCTTTCCGGAGCGACGGTTTTACGGGGCCTCGGCGGCTTTGGTAAGACGAGCCGTTTGCATACGTCCGATATTTTACGGCTTTCGACGGATCTGCCGATTATTGTTGAAGTTACGGACAGAAAAGAGAAGATTGAAAGGATCAAGCCCAAGTTGGACCTGGTGATGAAAGAGGGGCTGATCACCGAAGAAAAAGTCAAAATTATTTTTTATGGCGGGGTTGAAAAGAACTCGAACGGTTAAAAGATTTTTTGACGTTTTATTTGCAGTCTGATTTTATTTGTAAATGGTTTTAAGTCTTTTTTATAGTGTTTTTTTAATTAAAAAAATACTAGAATGGAATTCAATTAGCGCTTTTTTGCGCAAGTCTTTAACTGGGTGGTGGACTGTGAAATTTTATCGAATGTTTGATCTCGGCCGATTTAGAAGCTAAGCGTTTTAGTTTGGCGGCGAGTTTTTTTAAAGAAATAATTTCACAGTTTAACATTTAGGTTACAAAATGAATCAGATACTTTTAAAAATTAAAAATGTCGGTAAATTCTATTCCCGCCGGAAAAAAGCGGGTCTTAAAAAGGCTTTGGACGGGGTCAGCCTGGAGCTTTACCAAAAAGAGATCTTCAGCCTTCTGGGTGTCAACGGAGCCGGAAAAACCACGCTTTCTTCGATTATCGCCAGCCTGATCCCGCCGACGGCAGGCGAGCTTTTATGGCAGGAAAGGTCGATTTATACGGATCTGGCAGCTTACCGGCGGCAGGTGGGGCTTTGCCCGCAGACGCAAAATTTGGATGCCAGCCTGAATTTGGAAGAGGGCCTGATTTTTCAGGGTTTTTTTTACGGACTTAAAAAAAAACAGGCCCGGATCAGGGCCGAAAAGCTTTTAAAGCGCTTTGATTTGGAAGAATATGCCGGGTCTAAAATTGAAGTGCTTTCCGGAGGCTACCGCCAGCGCTTTTTAATTGCCAAGGCCCTGGTCCACGATCCCGGGCTGGTCATTTTGGACGAGCCGACGGTTGGACTGGATCCGCAGGTCAGGCATAAGCTTTGGAAATATATTTTGGATTTGAAACAGGAAGGCAAAACGGTTGTTTTGACGACCCATTATCTGGACGAGGCGGAAAAGCTCTCGGACAGGGTCTGTCTTTTAGACCAAGGCAAAATCAAAACACTGGGCACTCCCGAGCAGCTGAAAAGGGATTTGAAAAAAGAGAACCTGGAAGCGGTCTTTTTGCATCTTTTAAAAGAGGAGGGGCAGACATGACGGCTTTTAAATGTTTTTTAGAGCTGGTCCATAAAGAAATGTACCTTTTTAAAAAGGAGTTTTTGAGCCGGCTAGTTGATCTGGCGGTGATTTTGAGCACCTCGGTCATTGTTTTCGGCTATTTGATGGCTAACTCCGGATTAAAAAGCAATTTCGGCGAGTTTATTCTGGTTGGGGCAATTGCCAGTTTCGGACTGTTCGAGACCATTTGGCGGGCAACCTGTTTGGCCCAGGATATTTCCGACAAGAAAATTACCAACCTGCTGGTTTTGCCCCTGTCTTCTTTTTATATTTTGGCGGCGATTGCCGTTTCCTGGTCTTTGAGCACTGCTCTTTTGGCCCTTTGTTTGTTTCCCTTGGGCAAGCTTCTGCTTTGGAACCAATTTAACTTTGCTAGGGTCGATTTGGGTAAATTCGGCTTGATTTTTTTAACCGGCAACCTTTTTTATGGTTTTTTTGCCCTCTGGGTAGCTTCTTTAGTGACCAATTTGCGCCGTACTTCCTGGCTTTGGGCCCGAATCATTAACCCGCTCTATATGTTCTGCGGCTTTTTTTATACCTGGAAATCGGCCTATCAGCTGGCCCCCTGGGTCGGTTATTTGCATTTTTTCAATCCGCTGCTTTATGTTATGGAAGGGACCAAGGCGGCGATCCTGGGCCCTGAGGGCTATCTGCCTTTTTGGGCTTGTCTGGGATCGTTGGCGCTTTTTACCGGCCTGTTTGCTTTCGACGGCATCAGGCGGCTGAAAAAACGGCTGGACTGCGTTTGAAACCGGGGTTAAAAACCAACGAAAATTTTTAAAGCGAATAAAAAATTGGTCAAAAAAACGGCCGCGCCTTAAAATGACCTTCGTTTTCTTTACAGGAGGTTGCGATGTCTTTTTCTTTGCCTTTAGATAAAAACCGGGGTTTAAAGCAGCCTTCCGATGAATTGAAACGGCGTCTGATGCGCGATTTTGAAGATTCGGCGTCGCCGAAGGGCGATCGGGACCAGAGGATTCAGCTTGTCGGTCTTTGTTCTATTCGTAAAATTCCGGATTTTTATCCAAGCGGTTTTCGGGAATAATTTTTTTCCAGTTCAAAATAGGGAATGAAGCAAATGAGCTTAGAGGCTTTAACGGACTTTTGGGGTCAAATTAGTTTTAAGGCCTGCCGACTGGAAATAATTAAAAAGGTTCAGGCCCCGGTTTTTGGGGCAAGCAGCTTTTCTTTTTGCTGCGGAAAGGAAAAATTATCTTTCTCTTTGAAAAAAAGAGTTCACAAAAATTCTTAAAGCCGATAAATAAACTACACATAACTAGAATGAAAAGGGAGTTGGCAAGTGAGATGTCCTTTTTGCGGCTTTGAAGAATCGAAAGTTACGGATTCGAGAGCGTCTCAGGATGCGGTCAGAAGAAGAAGGGAGTGTTTGCGCTGTGAAAAGCGCTTTACGACCTTCGAGACGATGGACCTGACGATTCCAGTGAAAAAAAGGGATGGCCGGTACGAGGACTTCTCGCAGGAAAAACTTTTAAAAGGGCTGCTGGCAGCCTGCTACCACACCAAGGTCAGCCATGAAGAGGTGCGCACTTTAGCTTCCAAGATTGCCTCGGGCCTGATGGTGAAGCAGGTGCAGGAGATCAGCTCTCAGGAACTGGGGGAGATGGCGATGAACGAATTAAAACAGATCGATATGGTTGCATATATTAGATTTGCTTGTGTATACAGGCGGTTTAAGGATATTGACGAAGTAGTGGAAGAAATTGAAGCAATTGTGCCTAAAGAAAAAACATAAACGAGGAAAGCTATGCCTTTAAATAAAAAAGAAGTGGAAAAATTCAAGGAAAGACTGGTTCAAATGCGCCGTCAGATCACCCATTCCATACAGGGCACGAAAGAAGAAGTCAAAGAACTGGACCAGTCGAAAGGCTATTCGCAGCACCAGGCTGACGAGGGTACCGATGATTTCGGCAGGACCGTCAGTTTGGAGCTTTCCAATAAAGAACTTTTTATTCTCAAGCAGATCGACCGGGCCCTGGAAAAAATTGCCGATGGCACTTATGGCGTTTGCGATATTTCCGGAGAGGAGATCGCCAGGGCCAGGCTTGAGGCCATTCCCTATGCAGTCATGACGGTCAAGTCCCAGGAAATGATGGAAAAGGGGCTGATTGAATAATGCCGAAAACTAAAAGCCGGTTGCAATGGTTGTTTTTTTTTCTGGTTTTGCTGGGTTTGGACCTTTTTTTGAAACACTATGTTTACCACTGTTTGCCGAAAATGAACTTTTTGCATCCGGTATATCCTTATGGCGGCATCGGGGTCTTTCAAGATATTTTGGGCTTTTCCCTGTCTTTGGTCCATGTGGCCAACCAGGGGGCGGCCTGGGGCTTTTTGGCCAATTTCCCTAATTTTTTGTGGTATCTAAGGCTGTTTATCATTTGTTTTTTAGCGGTTTATCTGCTTTTCAGACCTTTGCCGAAGGCTAAATTTTTGGCTCTGGCCCTGATTTTGGTCGGCGCCATCGGCAATTTGACCGACCGCCTTTTGTACGAAGCCGTGATCGATATGTTCTATTTTCAGTTTGGCGCTTATTCCTATCCCGTTTTTAATCTGGCCGACAGCTACATCACCATCGGCATTACTGTTTTTTTGCTGGCCTCCCTGAAAGAGGAGAAAAAGCATGCGGCTTGAACTGGTGGCGATCGGCGACGAGCTGTTAAAGGGCGGGGTGGTTAATACCAATCTGTTTTTTTTAAGCCGTGCTCTGAGCTTTCTTGGCTACGAAGTCAAAGGCCAGACAGTGATTGGCGACGAAAGGATCGAAGAGGGGTTAAAAACGGTTTGGACAAGGTCCGATGTGGTGATTGTGACCGGCGGCCTGGGCCCGACTTTGGACGACAAGACCAAAAAGGCCGTTGGGCTGCTTTTGCAAAAAAAACTGGTCGTAGACCAGAAAGTTAAAAAGCGGCTTTTAAAAAGGGGTTTGCAGGGGGCGGTTTTGGAAAGCCTTTCGAAAAAACCGCAGGGGGCGTTGGTTTTGCCCAACTTTTGCGGCAGCGCTCCAGGCCTTGTTATGCTTAAACCCAAAGGCGCTTTGATCCTGCTTCCCGGCGTGCCGGAAGAGATGGAAGCGCTTTTTGATCAAGCGGTCGCACCTTTTTTAAAAAAACATTTTCCTTTGAAAAAGCGGTTTTTTCAGGAAGAAATCCAGCTTTGCCAGATCAGCGAGGCGGAAGTGGATCCTCAGCTGAGAAAATTTAAGCTGAAGCGGCCGGATCTAAGGATCGGCATTTATCCGCATCTGGCAACTTTGCGGGTGGTCTTTTCTTTGGAAAGCAGCCATGAAAAAAAAGCCAGGGCCTTGCTTTCCGGTTTCAAAAAAAAACTTGAAAAAGCTTTTTTTCCTTATGTTTTCCAAGCTCAAAGCGGAGATCTCGCGGAAGCGCTCAAAGATATATTTGTCCAAAAAAAACTTACTTTGGCCCTGGCCGAGTCCTGCAGCGGCGGCGCTCTTGGCGCCGCCCTAACTTCTGTTCCCGGCGCTTCCAAATATTTTTTAGGCTCCCTGGTTACTTATGCCAACGAATTAAAAACCAGTCTTTTAAACGTGAGGCCTAAGACGATTCAAAAATATGGGGCGGTCAGCTTGGAAACGGCGGAAGAAATGCTGCAAGGAATTTTTTTAACAACCACGGCTGATTTCGGGATCGCCCTTTCCGGAATTGCCGGGCCGGGCGGCGGCACCAGGCTCAAGCCGGCCGGCACCCTTTGCCTGGCTTATGGCTTAAGAGGAAAAAAAGCGCAGCTCAAAAAACTTTTTTTTCCCTTTGAGCGCAAACTGTTCGTTAAATATGCTGTCAGCTTTGCTTTAAGTCTGCTTTGGGTTAAAATTAAGGCGCTTTAATTTTAACCGGCCTTTCAAAATAATATTTTTTTTAAAAACATAGAAAATGGCGCAAAAATATTTTTTTCTCGATAGCGGCTCTGGTGAAAAACTCGAGCAGCTCGGAACTTTCCGGCTTGCCCGCCCCGCTCCTTTAGCAATTTGGCCCAAACAGCTTTCTCCAGAAGCCTGGCAGAAGGCCGATGCAGTTTTTTCTCGGGAAGAAGAAGGGGGGAAATGGCATTTTCCGCGCCCCCTGCCCCCTTCATGGGAAGTCGAAATGGGTTCTTTGGTTTTCAAGGCTTCCCTGACTCCTTTCGGCCATTTCGGTTTTTTCCCTGAGCATCTTTTTTTATCGGATCTTTTGCTTCCCAAGGTTAAAGCCGGGCTTGCGGTTTTAAATCTGTTCGCTTATACGGGAGCGGCGACCCTGGCTTTCGCACAAAAAGGGGCCCGGGTCTGTCATCTGGATGCTTCGAAAAGCTCGGTGGCCTGGGCCAGGGAAAACGCTTTTTTAAACCATCTGGAAAAAGCGCCGGTCCGCTGGATTGTCGATGATGTTTTCAAGTTTTTAAAAAGAGAGCTTAAACGGGGCCAGCTTTATGATGGCATTTTGTTGGATCCGCCTTCGTTCGGAAGGGGCACAAGGCAGGAGGTCTTTAAGATTGAAACGGCTATTTTGCCGCTTTTGGATTTATGCCAAAAGCTTTTAAGCCCGCAAGCGGTCTTTTTGGCTTTTTCCTGCCATACTCCGGGCTTTAGTAAAGCTGTTTTAGAAAATCTTTTGGCCCCCCTGAAAAAACAAAGAGGCGGCCAGATCTTTTCCGGCGAGCTTTTTTTACCCCGGTCCCTGCAGGGACCGGAGCTTTTGCCTTTGCCTTCAGGAACTTACGGGGTCTGGGAGGCTGGATGTTAAAGACTGAAGAAGAACTTTCTTCCTTGCACAATCCCAAGCTGAAGCGCTCTCTGGCCCTGTATAAAAAAAATGTTAGAGACGAAAGCGGCCTGTTTTTAATTGAAGGCTACCGGGAGCTTTTCCGGGCTTTGGAAGGAAATGTCGCCATTGAAGAGCTCTTTTTTTGCCCCGAATTTTTTTTAGGCTCCAATGAAGATAAACTGATTGAAAAAATTGCTCTTGCAGCTCCGGCCTACCGCTGCTTTCCGAAGGTTTTTGCAAAGCTCTCTTACCGCGACCGGCCCGATGGCCTGATCGCAGTTGCCAGACAGAAAAAGCTTTCTTTGGGCAGTTTAAAAGCCCTTTTAAAAAATTCTGCCCGCCCGCCTTTTTTAGTGATTGCCGAGAGCATTGAAAAACCGGGCAATCTGGGAACCATTCTGCGCTCTTCCGATGGCGCCGGGGCCGACGCCTTGATTCTGGCCGATGAGAAAACTGATCTTCACAATCCCAATGTCGTCAGAGCTTCTGTCGGCACGCTTTTTACCTTGCCGGTAGTTTCTGCTTCTTCCCAGGAAACCCTGGCATTTTTAAAAGCCGAAAAGATCCGCTTGGTGGCTGCAACGCCCCAAAGCGATCTGCTTTATACCAGAGCTGACTTGAGAGGGCCTCTGGCGATTGCCGTCGGCACCGAGCAGCTGGGCCTTTCCCGGGATTGGCTGAACGAAGCAGAATTGAAAGTCAAAATTCCCATGCTGGGCAAAGCCGATTCTTTAAACGTGGCCTCCGCCACTACTTTGGTGCTTTATGAAGTCCTCAGACAAAGAAGCTAAGGTTCTTTTTTTAGACAACCACTTGCTGGTGGCCGTCAAGCCGTCCGGCTGGCTGACCCAGCCGAACGAAAGCGCCGGCCCCAGTTTAGAAAACTATTTGAAAGAGCAGCTGAAAAAGCAGTTTTCCAAGCCCGGAGCGGTTTTTTTGCATGCTTTGCACCGTTTGGACAAACCGGTCTCCGGACTGGTGCTTTTTGCCAAAACTTCCAAAGCGCTTTTACGTTTAAACCGGCAGATTGCGGCCCAGAAAATGGAAAAAACCTACCGGGCCCTGGCCGAGGGTCGCTTTAGGGAAAAAGAAGCTTTTATCGAGCACTTTTTAGTCCATGAAGACCACCGGGCAAGAGTGGTGGAAAAAGATCATCCGGAAGCTAAAAAAGCGCTTCTGCACTACCGGGTGCTGGAAGAACGGCCGGATAAGACGCTTTTGGAGATCAGGCTTTTAACCGGACGGTACCACCAGATCCGGTCCCAGCTTTCCCATTTGGGCCACCCGATTGCCGGAGACGGTAAATATGGCTCCAAAACCAACGGTCCTGCAATTGCCCTGCATGCTTTCGAGCTGAGCTTTTTTCATCCGGTTACCGGAGCTTCGCTGGTTTTTTCATCTCCTCCGCCTTTTTAAGGTTTTTGCGTTAATGGCATGCAATTTATGCCGCCGGGCGGTCGTTTTTTTTGTCGAAAAAAAATTTAAGGGTTGCTTTTTGTCGGCTTTGCTTTTAGCTTTTTAATTTAAAAGGTCTTTTAAAAAAAATTAAACCAGGGATTTTTATGCAAAAAGCCTTGCTTTTCTCCGTGAACGAAGCCATTCGGGCCGTTCAGGCTTTAAAAACCAAGGAAGCGCTTAGCTTTTTAGAAGCTTCCGCCCGCCTGATGGCCGAAGTTTTTCGAAAAGGCAATAAATTAATCGTTGCCGGCAATGGCGGCAGCCTTTGCGACGCCATGCATTTTGCCGAAGAGTTCACGGCTTTTTTTCGTAAAAAAAGAAAAGCCCTGCCGGTTATTGTTTTGTCCGAGCCCGGCTATTTGACGGCGGTTTCCAACGACGATGGTTTTGACGAGGTTTTCTCCCGCGGAGTGGAAGCCTTCGGCAAAGAAGGCGATGTTTTTATTGCCCTGACCACTTCCGGCAATTCGGAGAACCTGATGAAAGCGGTTTTAAAAGCCCGGGAGCTTCGTCTGCGCACGGTAGCATTTTTGGGCAAGACCGGCGGAAAAATGAAAGGAATCAGCGATCTGGAATGGATTGTCCGCGGCTTTGCCACTTCCGATCGGATCCAGGAAGCGCAGATGGCCGCTTTGCATATTTTGATTGAGCTGATTGAAAAGCTGCTGTTTTCCGAACAGGAGATGAGCCTGCATAAAAAGGCCCAAAAAGAAGCCCTGGCCATGGTCTGAGATTTTTTTTAAAAGAGGGGAGCGTCCGGCCGGGCCGCCGGACTGCTTCCGGCGGTGCAAGCCGGGATTCTTTACACCGCCATAAACGGCAAGGAAATGATGTTTTTTCAACTTAAGACAGCCCTTTTCAGTTTGATTGAAGACAGTCTGAACGGACGCTGCCGGAGCCCTTGGTTTTGGCCTCTTAGGGGCCTGCTTTGGCTCTTGAGCCGGTTTTATTATTTGGCGCTTTTAATCAGGGCCGCTTTCCGCCGTCTGGGTTTTTTTTCCGCCCAAAGGGTTCCTCTGCAAGTGGTCTGTGTGGGCAATCTGGCCGTCGGCGGACGGGGCAAAACGCCTTTCAGCCTGTTTTTGGCCAAGGCTTTTGTAGCTTTGGGCCGCAAAACTGTTATTGCCACCCGCGGCTACGGCTCCCAAATGGCCAAACAAAAAACCAGCCGGCTTTTCGAGTGCTCGGCTTTTCCTTTGCAATTAAACTCGCCGGATTTTTTCCGGCAGGCGGGCGATGAGGCCCTGATTTTTTTAAGGCGTCTTGCCGGAGAAAACAAGGCGGCGGTCGCTGTTGGAAAAGACCGCCGGCATTCGGCCCGGCTCTCCCTAGCCTGGAGGGCTGAGCGGTTAATTTTGGACGATGGCTTTCAATCCGCCCGGATCAAGGCGGATAGAACGGTTTTGCTGGTCAAAGCCGCTGATTTTGACCCTAAAGCCGGCTTTTTACCGTTCGGGGTTTTAAGGGACCTTCCGAAAAGGGCCCAAGAAGCGGATCTGATTGCGGTGGAATTAACGGATCTTGACTGGGCTTTGGGCGTTTTTGAAAAAAACCGGATTGTGGCCTTTGAGCGGATCTTTTCCGGTTTTTTTGGAGCCGGGGGCCAAAGGGCGGACTGGTCCGAAAACAGCTTTTTGGGGGCTTTCTGCGCTTTGGGCTCTCCTGAAGCTTTTTTTCAGGATTTAAAAAAGCAGGGGCTGAAAATTATCTTGGAGCAAAGGTTTTTAGACCACTGGCCGATCAGCGAAAAAGTTTTGCAGGCGTTGGCCCAAAAAGCGAAAAGCCAGGGGGCCGCAGCCCTTGTTTGCACGGAAAAAGATTTTGTCAAACTGCCTTCCTGCCGTCCGGTTTTGCCGGTGTATTATCCGGAGCTGGATTTAAAAATTGTTTTTGGCCTGGAAAATTTAAAAAAAGTTCTTTTCGACGGAGCCTTTATGTCTGAAGCAGGCCCTGATTTCTAAAATCACCCTATTTCCCAGGCTTTTTTTTAAAGAGAAATTTTGTCTTTTTCCACCAAAAACCAGTTAACGTTTTTGATCAGCGGGATACGGGCGGTTTTTGACTTCTTTTCTTTTGATAAAAAGATGGGTTTTAATTGGCCTTTTTTGTTAAAAATAAAGATAAAAACCAAACGGTTGCAGATTAATGGAAAAAGAAGTTTTATTGCCGAAGCTCGGCGAAAGCCTTTTGTCGGCGACGGTGGTGCGCTGGTATAAGCGGGAAGGTGAAAAAGTTGCTTTGGACGAGCCGCTTTTGGAAGTTTCCACCGACAAGGTGGCCGCTGAAATTCCCTCGCCTTTTGCCGGGACCGTTAAAAAGATCGCCGCTCCAGTTAACGAAGAGATCAGGATCGGAGCTCTTTTGTGCCTGATTGAAACGGAGGAAAAAACGGCTTCCCTTCAAACCGATTCTC
>JBAZHS010000023.1:0-11298 GCA_041652275.1 Parachlamydiales bacterium | reverse complement strand
CCGGCAGGTTGCCTTAATTGTGATCATGGCCCAAATGGGCTCCTTTGTTCCCGCTGCTTCAGCGAAAATCGGTCTAGTTGACAAGTTGTTTTCACGTATCGGCGCTTCCGACGACCTGATCCGCGGCCAGTCCACTTTCATGGTCGAAATGAGCGAAACGGCCAACATCCTGAACAATGCTACTGACAAATCGCTGATCATTCTCGACGAGATCGGCCGGGGCACTTCGACCTACGACGGCATCGCCATTGCCTGGGCCGTGGCCGAATACCTTTTAACCGAGCCGAAGAAAAAAGCCAAAACTCTGTTCGCTACCCACTACTTCGAGCTGACCGAGCTGGAAAATAAAATTCCGGGAGCCAAAAATTTCCAGGTCGCCGTCGAAGAGAGCTCCGCCGGCATTACGTTTCTGCGCCGGATCGTCCCCGGCGGCACCGATAAAAGCTATGGGCTGCATGTGGCCAAGCTGGCCGGCCTTCCGGCCAAAGCCCGCCAGATCGCCGAAAAAAAACTGCTTCAGCTGGAAAAGAAAAGAAAGCTCTCGTCCAATCTTTATAAAAATGAGCAGCTCTCGCTTTTTACCAAGACGGCCTCTCCGCTTCTGACCGAAATCAAAGAGCTTCCAATCGAAAGCCTGACTCCGATCGAAGCCCTTAACAAACTCATGGACCTCAGGCATAAAGCCCAGCAAAGTTAACGATGGCCTTTAAAAAAGAACAGCTCTCGGCCTATCCCAATCTTCCCGGCGTCTATCTTATGAAAGACCGGGCGGGCCGAGTAATTTATGTCGGCAAGGCCAAGAACTTGCAAAAGCGGCTAAAACAATATTTTACCCAACATCAGACCAGGCCGACCACCTGGCATTTAGTACAAAAAATCTTTTCGATCGAGGCCATTGTTGTTGCAAGCGAAAAAGAAGCGCTGCTTTTGGAAAACACCTTAATCAAAAAAGAAAAGCCCAAGTACAACCTGCTTTTAAAAGACGACAAGACCTATGTCTGCTTAATGCTAACTTCGCACAAATGGCCCCGCCTCAAACTGGCCAGAGTAAAAAAATACCAGAAAAACCAGGAGTATTTCGGCCCTTACACCAACGCCTCTGCGGCTAAAGAGACGCTCGATCTGATCCTGCGCCTTTTCCCCCTCCGCCAGTGCGCGGACAGCGAGCTGAAAAACCGCCGGCGCGAATGCCTCCTGTACGATCTGAAAAAATGCCTGGCCCCCTGCACCGGCCGCTGCACCCTGGAAGAATACCAGCTGGCCGTACAAAGGGCCCGGGCCCTGCTCAAAGGCGAAAACCAAAGCCTTTTCAAAGAGCTCACAGGGCAAATGCATTTTTTTTCCCAAAAACAGCAGTATGAAAAAGCCGCCGCCATCTTAAAGCTGATCGAGCAGCTCAAGCACATCAGCGAAAAACAGCATGTGGAAAACCTAAAAGTCAAAAATGTCGACGCCCTGGGCTTTTACCAACAAAAAGAAAAGGCCCTCATCGCCCTTTTCCGCTACCGCGAAAGCCATCTGACAGCTTCCCGTTCTTTTGCCTTCGAACTTATCTTCCAAAGCCCGGAAGAACTGCTGGAAAACTTTCTTTTGCAATACTACCTCAAAGAAAAAATACCGCCGAAAATGATCCTGCTGCCCTTTGCTCTAAAAAGCCAAAAGCACTTAGAAAGCCTGCTTTGCCGCCAGCTGAACGCCAAGCTAAAGCTCGTGGTGCCCCAAAAAGGCGAAAAACGCTTTCTTTTAAAAGCCGCTTTGAAAAATGCCGCAGAGCTTTTTCAAAAAGAACAAAAGCTCGCTTTTTTCCACAAACAAACCCTTTTAAGCCTGCAGAAAAAATTAAAGCTGCGCCGCTATCCCAAAGAGGTTCTGGTTTTCGACGCTTCCCACCTTTTTGAAACCGAACGGGTGGCCACTTTGGTCAGCTTTAACGAAGGTCAAAAAAGCCATCACCTGCTTTTTAAAATCAAGACCCCCCTGAAAGGCGACCTGCGGGCCCTGGAAGAGGTTTTAAAGCGCTACCTTGGCAAAGACCGCCAGCTGCCCGACCTTCTGCTTTTAGACGGCGGCCGGGCCCATTTGAACCTGGCCTTAAAAGTTTTCAAGCAAAACAAGCTGGCCTCCCCCGACATGATCGCCCTGGCCAAAGAAAAGGCCCGGCACGATAAGGGCCTGAGACATGAAGCAATCTATCTGCCCGATTTGGAAAAACCCTTTTTTTTCCCGCCTGACGCCCCGGAGCTTTTACTAATTCAAAAAATGCGCGATGAAAGCCACCGGGTAGCCCTGGCTTTTTACCGCAAGCTCTCTTTGCAAAAAATCAAAAAAAGCCTTCTCGACCAGATCCCCGGCATCGGAGAAAAGAAAAAAAAGGCCCTGCTGTTACACTTTCAAAGTCTGGAAAAAATTAAAACGGCTGCTTTAGAAGAGCTCAAAGAAGTTCGGGAACTAAACGCCCAAGACCTGAAAAGAATTTATGCTTTTTTCCATGTGCCGCCGCAATCGGAAAACTAAAAATTACTTACGCCTGCATCCGGCCGGTTCTTTGATAGCTGAAAAAACCGCTTTGTCCGCCGACATCCCAGGTATATTCAGCCTTAGAATAATACACGACGGCGTGGTTTTCATTAATTATGGGTATTTGCTCCATCAGGTATTTGATCTGGATCTTATTCGGATTTCGCGTGTCAATGATCAAACGGCCGTGGTGCGACAACATACCCACGGGCGCAAATAAATTTTTTTCCATTTCCAGCTCAACCATTCTTTTAATCATGGGAAATTTTCCGTTCTGATGTAAAACATGCAAGACTACCTGCTGAATCTGCTCCGGCAAACAGCCCTTTGCCAACAAAGCTGCGATCAAATCTTGAACGGCCTTTTTTGCTTCCTGCCTTTTCGGGCCCTCTAATGCGCCCTCCGACTCTTTTTTCAGCCGCTCCAATTGTGCTTGATCTGCCACCAAAGGCGTCCCACCCAAATAAAAGCTGCGGGCGTCGCGAACCACATCGGCTAAATGACTATCCGAAAGAAAAAAAGCTACCTGCCCCTCCGGAACCTCGGGCCGAGGAACTTTCCGCCCGGCTTTATCCCCAGAATTGTCCAGATGAACTTCTTCTTCTTGTAAAAAGCGCCACCCTCCTTCTTCCAGCTGAAAATAAAAAACAGACCAATCGTCTTCCGGATATTTTTCTTCCAGTTCCGGTTGATCCGTATCACGGCCAACACCTTCAATTGTCCCTTGCCAGGCCAATGCTTGCGAAGGTTCCAAATCCAAAACCGTCACCCTGTCCGCCAATGTCGTATCGACTGCATCCAGATCATCCAATGTTCCCAAATCCAGTGCATCCGGATCTGTCTCCAGATCATCCAATGTTTCCACATTCAACGCATCTGGATCTACATCTCGATCATCCAATGTTCCCGGCATATCCCGATCTGCATCCCGACCATCCAAATCCCCATTAAACCGAACCTCCGATCTTTTAACTAAAAATTTCCGGGCCAGGTCTGCAATGATCAGAGATGAACCCAAAACAAACGAACCGGCCACAGCCGGTAAAACCACGGCTGAAAGACTAATTTTGAAAAAAACTAACGCCGCTACCGTTATCGCCGGAGAAAAGTAAAGCAAAGCAACAGCGGCAAAAACCAGCAAGGCGGCAGCCGACACGCGCAGCCATAAAGAACGGCCAGAGGACTTTTGAAAAAACCTGCTCCAAGCCGGCAACTTCCCGCTTCGTAATACCGAAAAACCTGTCTTATTTGAAAAATTCATTTTGTTTGTTTTGGTTTCTTAAAACTTTATTTGTTGTTTTTTCTTTTTTTATGTTATTAATTATAACATTAATTTAAAAAAAAGTATATTTATAAATATTTTTTTTATTATATAAAGCGTTAATAAACAAAGAGATGTAATTAAAGTAAGGCTTGATAAAAGCAGATCTTTAAAAGTCAAAAAATCATTGCTTTACATAAGATTCTGACAATCAGCATCTTTAGCTTAAAAATTAAAAACACAGAAAATTTTATGACTAAAAATAGCTACAAAACTTAACTAAAAAAAAGCTCCAAAGAAAAATCCCGGCGATAATAAAAATGGTTTTTCAAGAGCCGTTTGATTTCCTGTTCCAGCTGCTTTAAAAAACGGGCCTTTTCCTCATCGTTTAAACGCTCCAGATGAACTCCGATCTCCAGCTCCTCATCGCAAAGATCCGCTTCCAAAAACAGCTTTTTTTTCGGAAAGCGGCTTTTAAGCTTCTCCTGCAAAAAACCGGCCACAAGCTCGGGAGCGGCTTCAACCGGCTGATTGGAAACATTGATCTTTAAAGAACGTTTTCGAAAAAAAACCGCAAACCAGGAAAAAAGCATCAGGCTCAAAAAAATCAAAATCAAACCGAAATTGGAAAAAAGCAGCCTTTTTTCAACCAACAAAACCGCCAGACGGCCGGCAGACCGGGCCTGAAAAAACAGCAGGCTCAAAAAAAGGCCTGACGCAAACAGCAAAAAACAAAAAAACAGATAGAGCGCCTGAAAACCGCTTCGCTTTTTTTTAAGGCCCATTTTAAAACCTCTGGCTGTACTCGGTCTTCTCTTCTTCCGGAGCAGTTAAAAGCGCTTTATTAGTAATCAGGCTTTTGAAAACAACATGGACCATAGCCACATGCAATCCGCTGAAAGCCGACACCTCTTCAGCCACCTTGTTTTGAATCTCTTCGGCTTTTTCCGGAATGGAAACTCCATAGAGAATATTCAGCTCAACGCGGATTAAAACCGAATGTTTTTTTTCGTCCTGCTCGACAAAAATGCCTTTCAAGCGCTCACTTTCAATGCCCAGCAGATTATCGATCAGGCCGCCGCCGATCAGGCCGATCCCCTCAATCTTAGAAAGGCATTGGGCGACAATCCCCTGAAACACCCTGGTCTCAATGTCCCGGACATAGGTGGTCTCGGGCAGATTCAAATCCCTTTTGTTCAAACCTAAAAAACTATCTCTTTTCTCCATAAAAACCGCCTTGCCATCATTCAACCCAATTCTATTCTTTTGGGCTCTTTTCAGAAAAGGCAAAAAAGGGCATAATTGGCAACCTGATGTTTATCATAAACCAAAAAGCCGTTCTTTTAGTTTCCTGCGCCCTGGCCCTCATCGCAGCTTTTTTAGCTAAAAAAAGGGGGCAAAGGCCTTTTTTCTGGTTCTGCCTGACCTTCTTTTTCGGCATCTTCGGACTGGGGCTTTTTTTATTTTTAAACTACCGGAACCAGCAAAGGCTCAGACAAATTGCCGACCACGAGGCCAAAGCTCTTTTAAAGCCGCAGGCCAAACTCTTTGCTTCTCCCTATCTTTGGTACTATCTTAACCAGCAAAACCAGCCGATCGGTCCGATGAGCGCCAAAAAACTAATTGAAGAGCTGGAAAAAGGCGTAATTTCCGAAACGACCTATCTTTGGCACGATGAAATGGAAAACTGGAAACCGCTTTCGGAAATCCAGAATTAAAGTCTGTAAATTAAATTAATTTAAAAAGCCTCTTCTATGTGAAAAAACCTCTTTTCCGTAGCTGTTCTGTAAAAAAAAAACTACGGTTTTTTTACCATAGGTTTTTTAAGTGAAAATTTTAGCTAATCTTTTAAAAAAAATACTTCGGCTTTTTCTAAGGACTTTTAGCAAAAAAACAGCGTAGGATCCTTTCCGAAAAAAACTTTCAGCCCCGGCAAAGCCTAAAAAGCTTTGGAGACCTTAAGCTAAGCTATAAGAGCTACCAGGAAGCCTTGGTAACACCCGGGATCATGCCCTGGGAAGCCAGCTCGCGGAAGCAAATCCGCGACATTTTAAACTTTCTTAAAAAACCGCGGGAGCGGCCGGTCATGGAACAGCGGTTGCGTAAACGGATCGGCGAAGAGTTTTTCTTCATCGCGTTGAGCCTATAAACAGCCGCCAAGCGCTCTTCGTCCGGCTTTTGCATGTCCAGGATCAGCGCTTTTAAAGCAGCTCTTTTGGCCCAGTACTTTTTAACGAGCCTTTCTCTTTTCTTTTGTCTTTCCACCGATGATTTTTTGGCCATTTTCTCCTCTGATAATGTTGGAATTATTTTTTGCGGGCTGGTCCCTTTTGCCTTTGCTTGCGATTGGGGTCTTTTTTGTTGACTACATAGATTCGGCCCTTCCGGCGGACGATAATGTCGCCTTTGGAAGGATCCGCTTTAACGGAAGCTTTTACTTTCATGTTAAAAAATACCTTTTTTGACTTTTGCCACTTAGTTATAGGCCAAAAGCGATTTCTTTTCAAGACTTTATCCGCCATTTAAGGCTTGAAGCTTTTCCTTTAATCGCGTATCCTTTCCATATAATTTAAAAAAAAATGCCAAGGAAAAATTATGAAACGCACTTATCAGCCCAGCAAAATCAAACGCAAAAAAGCCTGCGGTTTCCGCAAACGCATGAAAACTAAAGACGGCCGCAAGGTAATCAACCGCCGCCGCCGGATCGGCCGCAAGAAGCTTTCCGAGTGAAGTTTCCTAAAAGCGCCCGCCTTTTAAAATCCCGGGAATTCACGCGGCTCTATCAAGAAAAAAATAGATTTGTCAGTTCTTTTTTTTATCTGGATTATAAGCGGGCTAAACGAAGCCGCCTGGGGATCAGCGCTTCCAAAGCGTTTGGCAAAGCCCACCTGCGCAACCGCTTTAAAAGATTAATCCGCGAGGCCTTCCGCAGTCAAATCAGCACTTTTCCGCTGCTGGAAATTAATGTGATCCCGAAAAAAGCGGCCCTGGGGACAAGTTTAAAAGAAATTAAGCAAGAGCTGGAGCGTTTCCAAAAGGGTTTCAACCATGCCAAACAACTGGAAACTAAATCCTGAGCAGGAAAAAGCCGTCTTAACCACCAAAGGAAGAATCCTGGTTCTGGCCGGGGCCGGCTCCGGCAAGACCCGGGTAATCACCTACCGCATCGCCCACCTGATTCAAAACTGCCGGGTCGAACCGCATGAGATTTTAGGGCTGACCTTTACCAACAAGGCCGCCGGAGAAATGCGCTCAAGGCTCAAAGAACTGATCAATCCCGCTTTGGCCAAAAAAGCCCACCTGGCCACCTTCCACAGCTTCTGTCTGGAAATCCTGCGCAAAGAAGCCGCCCAGGTCGGCTACCGCCCCCACTTTACCATTTACGACGATGCGGACAAAGAAAGGCTGTTAAAAAACCTTTTAAAAGAGCACTGGCAGATCAGCATTAAGCAAATGCCGCCGATCGCCCCTTTGGCCGCCTCGCTTTCGGCGATCAAAAACCGCGGCCTGAAAAATGCCCTGGCCCCCTTGAAAAACCACGAAAAAGAATTCCTTTCCAAGCTCTTTGAAAATTTCAACACGGCGCTTCGCGCTTACAATGCCGTCGATTTCGATTCGCTTCTAACCTTGACGGACGAGCTCTTCGAAAAAAAACCGGAGATCCTTAAAAAATACCAAAACCAATACCGCTATGTCATGATCGACGAATACCAGGATACCTCGCCGATCCAATACCGGATCGCCGAAAAGCTCTCGGCTTTGCACAACAACCTTTGCGTCGTCGGCGACGACGACCAATCCATCTATGCTTTTCGGGGAGCGGAGATCGAGCACATCATCAATTTCAAGGCCGACATGGTGGTCAAGCTCGAGCAAAACTACCGCTCCTCCAAAATCATCCTGCAAGCTGCCAACAGCGTTATCCAGCATAATCTGGGCCGCCATAAAAAAAACCTGTGGAGCACCAAAGAGCACAAAGCCAAAATCGTGCTGTTCCATGCCCCCGGCGACAAGGAAGAAGCCGAAGCGGTGGCCAACAAGATCGTGCTTTTAAAAAAACAGCACGGCCTTGCTTTCAAAGAGATCGCCGTCCTCTATCGCTCGAACGCCCTTTCCAGGCAAATGGAAATCGCCCTGATGAATGTCCCCTGGGAAGAAAAGGGCTGCTGGAAACGGGGGATCCCCTACGAAATTTTCGGAGGCGTGGAATTTTCCCAAAGAAGCGAAATTAAAGATGTCATGGCCTATTTAAGGCTGATCGTCAATCCCGACGACCTGGAGGCCCTGCTGAGGATCATCAATGTTCCCCGACGGGGCATTTCCGAAAAAACCCTGGAATACTTAAACAGCCTGGCGCAAAGCCGAAAAAGCTCTCTTTGGCAGGCGCTTTTGGCCACTGCTGAAACCGAAGACTCCAAACTGCCCGGCAAGACGCTGAAAGGCCTGAGAGCTTTTGTCCAAATTATCGAAGAGGCCAAAAAACGCTTTCAAACCCAAAGGCCGCTTTTTGAAACCCTGAAGTGGTTCTTGGAAGCCGTTAACTACCGGCAGGCCATCTTAGAAGAAACCAAAAGCGAAAAAGGCGAAACTTTCAAATGGGAAAACGTCGAAGAGTCTCTTTCCGCTTTGGCCCAGTATGAAGAAAGTGAAAAAGACAGCCTGGCCTCTGAAGAAGCGTTCAAGGACGCTCCACGAACAGCGGGGGCCTCTTTGGCCGATTTTATCGCCACAACCGCACTGGCCAAACAAAACCCTTTCCAAAACGAAAATTTATCCAAACAGGACAAGCTGCAGCTGATGACCTTCCATAGCGCCAAGGGCCTGGAGTTCAAAGCCTGCTTTTTAATCGGCTTGGAAGACCACATCCTACCCCACGAAAAAAGCCAGATTTCAGCTTTCAGCATCGAAGAAGAAAGGCGCCTTTTTTATGTGGCCCTGACCCGGGCCATGGACTTTCTTTTTCTTTCCATGGCCCAAAACCGCCGCAAGGGCGGCGGACTGATCGCAACCAGGCCTTCGCGTTTTTTAAAGGAGATTCCAAGAGAGCTTCTGGAAATCAGCTCTTATAAAACTTAGGTTTTTTTGGTTTTGCGCTTAATAAAAAGAATCACATCGGCCAAATCCTTGCGGATCATTAGTGGCGCTGCTTTGTACGAAGCCTTGGCATGCAAAAGCGCTTTTTCCTTGTTGCCCCTTTGATAAAAAAAGCGGGAAATCAGCATTTCCAGCTGCCAAAGGTGCTCTTTGTCCTTGGAACCGTAAGTGCGGATATAGTCCAAAAGCGGAAAAAGGGCCTTTTCCGAATCTTCTTTTTGCAGGTTCTTCAGATAACGGGCCAAAACCGCTTTGAGCTTGGCGCCCGTGCTGTTCAAGACCCCCTCGGAAAACCGGCACTTGAGCAGATTATATTCTTCCAGGATCAAAAAAGGATCTTCCTCTTTATTTTCTTCTTTGAGCGTTTGGACATCCTCGCTAAAGCCGAAATCGCGGTTCTTGGCATAGACCTTCTGCCTTTCGAGGTTGGAAAGCTCTTTGAGGTCCAGATAAGCCAGCTTTTGGTATTCAACGACCAGGTCTTTTAAATGCTGGGCATATTTTTGCCCGGAAGAGGGCAGATAGCCCAAAGTAGTGATAAAAGCTCCGCCGGCATCCAGCAGCACCAGGGTTGGAAAACCCTCGACATTGTACTGCCGCTTCAGCTCCCGGTTCTTTTCCCTTTGGGAATGCTCCAGATTTTTCCTTCTGGGAAAGTCCACCAAGACAAAAACAAAAAGCGGCCCGGCCATTTTTTGAAATTCAGGGCTCGCCAAAATCTCGGAGTGCATCCGCTGGCACCAGGGGCACCAGTCCGAACCGGTAAAATAAAGCAGCACATACTTCTTTTCTTGTTTTGCTGCATACTTGGCCTCTTCCAAATCGGCAAACCAGCGGATCTCGCCGCCGGTCAAAGCCGTGAAAAAAACACTTAAAAAAAGTCCCAGCCCGATCCATAATTTACCCATAAAAAAAACCCGGTTTATGTTAAAATTGCTGGCAAAGCCCTAAAGCTTATTTAAATTATGCCCTCTTTTCTTCCTACCATAATTTGGCGCCATAAAAAAGAAAATTTAAAAAAATGCACCCTTTCCGGCCTGGAAGGACGCCCGGACCTTAGTTTTTTTTCCTACCCGGCCGCTTTGGAAACTTTACCTGCCTTAGAAAATTATCTGATCCTGAAGCTCGGCGAGCCGCCTTTAGAAGAAACCGACCAACAAAACGGTCTATTTCTTATTGACGCCACCTGGCGCTACGCCCAGATCATGGAAAAAAAGCTGCCTTGGGAAAAAATGAAAAAACGTTCTCTTCCCGCGGGCTTTCGCACGGCCTATCCGCGCAAGCAAACCCTCTGCCCCGACCCCCTGGCGGGGCTCGCCAGCGTCGAAGCGCTTTTCCTCGCCCATCTAATCTTAAAAAAAACAACCGCGGGGCTCTTGGATAATTATTATTGGAAAGAAGCCTTTTTAAAAATCAACGGACTGAAGCTTTAGCGGACCGAACAGCATTCTTTTTGCACTTCTTTGGCTTTTTTAAGCTGCTCTTTGTAACAGCGGTAGCAAGCCGGATAGTAAAGCTCTTCCGCCCCCAACTGAACCGAAGGGCCGTCAACTGTAGCCGCTCCGTTGACATGCTTCAAATTTAAAATCGACTTCTTATTACAAAAAAAGCAGGTGGCCTTGACCTCTTCCAAAGAATCCGCAAGCTCCATCAGCCGGCGGGAACCGGGAAAAAGCTGCGATTTAAAATCGGTCCTTAGGCCATAGCAGATCACCGGAATGTCCATCACCAGGGTAATCTCCCGAAGCTGCTCGATCACATCGGGAGAAAAAAACTGTGCTTCGTCCACTAAAATACAGCTGATGCCTTTAAAGGCCTGCATGTCCAGGCGTGTTTCCGGCTCGATCAAAAGATCGGCCGTCATTTCCAACCCGGCCCTGGACTTGATGCAGTCCTTGCCGAAGCGGGTGTCTAGTTTAGGCTTTAACAGGGCGACTTCTTTTCCCTGCTGACGGTAATTGTGGGCCACGGCCAGTAAATTAAGCGTTTTGGCACTACCGACAGTGCCGTAGCGAAAATATAATTTTGCCATAAACTAAAGCTCCCTTAAAATGATCTACCTGTATTTTAGTAATATAGGCCAACCGGTTTTTTAAAGAAAACCAATTTTTCTTTTAAAAACCGGTTCACAAAAAAACTGCTCTCTTTCCCAGCAGATTTAAAAGCTCCCTTTGGTCTAAAAAAATTTCTTTTTACAGTTTTTCTGGCAGTAATAATAAATGTAGCCGAAAACCACACCGAAAAAAACACCCAAAGCCATACCCCAGATAGCGCCGATCAAAGCGCCGGCAAAGCCGGCCTCATAGCCGATATAAAAATTAGCCAGCAGATCAACCAGCCGATCGCCAATGCCAAAAGAGGCTGTTAAGGCCAAAAGCAGCAGGCTCAAGCCCCAGGTAACGCCCAAAGCCAAAGCTAAAGACTTG
>JBAZHS010000022.1:9728-11449 GCA_041652275.1 Parachlamydiales bacterium | reverse complement strand
GATAACGGGAAGGCCCTGGATTTCGACGGAAAGGTTTTCGACTTCAAGGAGCTTTGGCAAATAATTTCTCCTTGGGATGAAAAGCCTGGCTTAAAGCATCGCCGATCAAATGCAGGCTTAGAAGGACCAGGAACAGCACCAGGGCCGGAAACAGGAGACGGTGGGGATAATAGCGAAAAGCATCTAGAGCGTCGTTGAGCAGCACCCCCAAAGAAGCTGCCGGGGGCGGCAGGCCGAGGCCGAGAAAGCTTAAAAAAGTTTCGCTGAAAATCGCTGAGGGGACGGCCATGGCCATGGCGGCGGTCATGGTGCCCCAAAGGTGCGGGAACAGGTGCTTGAAGATAATGCGGCGGCGCCGGGCGCCCATGGCGTAAGCGGCTAAAATAAAATCCGCCTGCAGGATCCGCTCTGCTGCGGCCCGGGTGATCCGGGCGGTGTTGATCCAGCCGGTCAGGGTCAGGGCCAGGATTACGGTGGAAAAACCCGGGCCCAGCCAGAGCAACAGCCAGATAAAGACCAAAAAGGAAGGCAGGGCGTGCAAAACATCGCAAAGGCGCAAGATCAGCTCTTCCAGGCTGCCTTTAAAAAAGGCGGCCAGAGCACCGAAAAGGGAGCCGACGGCCAGATCGATCAAGGAGGCAAAAAGGCCGACCATTAAAGAGAGCCTGGCTCCGTAAAAAGTCCGTGAGAAAAGGTCCCGGCCCAGCTCGTCGGTGCCGAAAAAAAAAGGCTGCGGCAGCCCATCTGGCCGGTTCCAGGAAGGCGGAAGGTTCTGGTTTTCCAGATGGGCCTTAAAGCTGTCATAAGCACTGAAATAAGGAACGGAAAAAGCCAGCGCCAGCAGAACCCCGAACAAGCCCAGGCCGAAGAGAGCGGATTTGTTTTTAAGCGGAAAGGCCATATTTTTTGGGGGCAAGGAGTTTAAAGCGCGGATCGATCAGGGCTGAGGCCAGATCCGACAAAAAGACCATAAAAAGAAAAAAGGGGTGAAAAAAACGCTTAGGCCTAAAATAACCGGATAGTCGCGGTTGGAAATGCTCATGATCAGCCAGCTGCCCAGTCCGGGCAGAGAGAAGCTTTTTTCTATCACGAAGCTGCCGGTTAAAATATAGGCGGTAAGCGGGCCCAGGTAGGCAATTACGGGAAGCAGGGCGTTTTTTAGGGCGTGGCGCCAAAAGATCTGCCAGGATCCCAGGCCCTTGCAGCGGGCCAGCTTGATGTAATCGGAAGCAAAGATTTCAACCAGGCCGGTTTTCAGCAGTTTGGCAATAAAAGCCGCCGGAGCGAGGGCCAGGGAGAAGGCCGGCAGCAGGGTGTGGGCGAAGCTTTCAAAGCCGGAAAGCGGCAGCAGGTTTAGTTTGACGGCAAAAAAATATTGCAGCCCGGCGGCGAGGAGGAAATTGGGCAGGCAGAGGCCGAAGAGCGAAAAAAGGGAAAGGCTTTTTTCTAAAAAGGGGCGCCGGTTTTTGAAAAAAGCGGACCAGGAGCCGAAAAAAAAGCCCAGAACCAGGGCCAAAAAAAGCGCTTCCGAGCCGATCAGGGCGGAAACCGGCAGTCCGGCTTTAATGATCTTGGCGACCGAAAGGTTCTCGTAGGTTAAAGAAGGTCCGAGATCAAAGGTCAGAAAGCCCTTTAGGTATTTGATGTACTGGACGGGCAGCGGCAGGTCCAGAGCGTAGTGGCGAAAAAGGCCCTGCGCAATTTCTTCGGAAAGCTCCAGG
>JBAZHS010000022.1:0-9718 GCA_041652275.1 Parachlamydiales bacterium | reverse complement strand
CAGGTTTTGCAAAAAAGGATCGCCGGGAATGTTTTTCATAACCAAAAAAGTTAGGGAAATCACAGAGAAAAGCGCCAAGAGAAAAACTAAGAATTTTTTACCTAAGAAAGCCAGCATTTCTGCCCCGTAATTTTTCAAAGTATTTTTTTAAGGACCGCTTGATTTTAAGGCCCCGGTGGTATTTTTGACCGATCCCGCCGGACGGGCGTTTGGCTTCCAAAGAAGCTTTTTGGCCGGGGGATTTTTATTTCTGTATGTTTCCACATCCCCTTAATCAACCTGTTTCCCTCGCTTTTCACGGATCAGGCCTCTTTTTTTAGAGAGGGGGTGATTGATCAAATTCCTGACGGTCATTGATCTGGATAGAAGAAATGATAGGCAAAGCGGTTAAATTTTGGTATAATTTTAGCTGGTTTTATTTTTTTTAACAATTTTAAGTTTGGATCTGGCCGGTGTTTTTTTAAGCCGGGGATTTTTTTTTACCGGGAAAAGGCTGCATGGCTAAAAAATTTCATCTGATTTCGCTTGGCTGCGGGCGTAATTTGGTCGATAGCGAAGTGATGCTTGCGCTTTTAGCTCAAGCCGGCTATGAGCCGAGCCTGGAAATTGCTGAGGCCGACTTTATCATTGTCAATACCTGCGGTTTTTTGCAAAGCGCCCGAAAAGAGGCCGTTCAGACCCTTCAAAGGGTTTTTAGCTCAATTAAAAAAGGGGGCCGGGTGATTGTGGCCGGCTGCATGGTTGAAAAATTTCAAAACGATTTGGAAAAGCTTTTCCCCGAGCTTTTTTTCTATCTGGGCGCCGGCAATGTAGAAGAAATCCTCGAGGCTGTGAAAAGTCCGGTTCCCGGCAGGATCATTACTAAAAAAAGCTATTTGAATTCGCCGTCCCTGCCCAGGGTTCTGGCTACGGCTTTGGGCACGGCTTACCTCAAGATCGCCGAGGGCTGTTCCAAACACTGTGCTTATTGTCTGATTCCCGCGATCAAGGGGCCCTTGAAAAGCCGCCCGATTGAAGCGGTTGTCGAAGAGTTCAAAAACCTTTTAAAAAGAGGTGTTTTTGAGGTGGTTTTAATTGCCCAGGACCTGGGCGATTACGGCAAAGACCTCTATGGCAAAAGTGCTTTAAAACAGCTTTTGCGCGAGCTTTTGGAAGTTAAGGGCGCTTTTTGGCTCCGGCTTTTGTACCTTTATCCTGAAGGGATTGATGTGGAGCTGGCCGATCTTTTTCAAAGCGATCCGCGGCTTTTGCCTTATCTGGACATGCCCCTTCAGCATATTAGCGACAAGCTTTTAAGGCGGATGCGAAGGAAAACTTCCCAAGAACAAATTTTTAATGCTATTGGACTTTTAAAGGCCCGCGTTCCCAAAATGGTTTTGCGGACGACATTAATGGTCGGTTTTCCGGGTGAGGGCAAAAAAGAATTCCAGGAGCTTTTGGCCTTTGTAAAAAGCGGCCGGATCGACCATATCGGATTTTTTGCCTTTTCTCCGGAAAAAGGCACGGCGGCATTTCATTTCCCCGACCAGGTGGACGAGAAAGTTAAGGCTGAAAGGCTTCAAACGATTGCGGAAGCGCAATATCGCAAAGTGCAAAAGCAAAACCGCCGCTTCCTCAAGCAAACGCTGGAGGTTTTGGTCGAAGGCTACCACCCGGATTCCAAACGGCTCTTAAAAGGCCGTTTTTATGGCCAGGCCCCCGAAGTCGATCCGGTCGTAATTTTAAATGACTTTGCTTTAGTGCAGGCGTTCGGCTGTCTTTATCAGGTGCAGATCACCGGCTTTGCCGGCTACGATCTGCTTGGAAGCGCCGTTGGCCCCAAAGCTTAAATTTGGCAAGCTTTGGGCTTGGCTTTTGAAGCGCTTTTCAGTATAAAGTTTCAGAGGTTTTTTAAAACTGTTAAATAAAAAACCGCTTTTATGCTATCATTGTTCCCTTTTTTAATTTTATTTAAATAATAAAGGAGTAAATATGGCCGCCGCAGGTTGTTGTCCGATCGCAATTCCCACTATCAGAAAAAGGCCGGAGCCGCTATTGATCGTGCCGATGCTGAGATATACGGAAAGGGCTTCTTCATATTTAAATTGGCATGGTGTTAGCCTGTCGAGTATCGACGGCTGCTACTCTCCGGTAGAAGATTCTTTTTTTATCCAGATGCAGGAAATCGTCAAAGATGCGGAAACGCGCGCGCTTTCTGTCCGAGTTCAGGAGTTAATGCAAAAATTTATTTTTTGCCAGGAACGGTTTATTGAAAAAAATCCGTCTTTGGACGGCTTTTTTCCCCGGCGTTTTCAACGGATCAAGGGAGAAGTGAAAAAAATCATTGAAAAAGAAAAAGGTCGGCTGCAAGAAGAATTGGAAAATCCTTCCCTGAAATGCATGAGAGGCGAGTCTTTACAAGATTATAAAGGGCGCCTGCAAAAATTTTTTATAAATATAAAAGTCCGTTTTGACGAACTGGGGAAAGTCATTCAAATGATAGATGAAATTGAGCTGGAAACGGCTGAAGATTCAGAGACTGAAGAGCGGGATCAATGGGTTAGCGTCTGATGGCTAAAATTCTTCGGCGAGCTGTTTTTCAGGGGAACCCGGGTTTTTTTAGGCCTGAAACAGGCGGCTTTTTTTTTGCTAAAGATGTGTAACGGCCGGGCCTGTTTGTCCCAAAGAGCGATGGTTTTTTAAGCCGATAAAGTATACCGGGTGGATTTTTTGCTTTAGCTGAAGGAGATTCGGTCCGCTTTAGCTGTGTTTTTTACTTAAGTTAAAATGTTTGTGTTTTGAAAGTAATTTTTTTAAAATTTTAATTCAACAAAGAGGTAGTTGTGGCTGCTGTAGGTTTTCGTCCGGTTCATAAAAGACCCCCTTTTAAAATCAACGATGGCGTTCAGGCTTCCCCCAAAAGGGAGAGCCAGGAAAAAGAGGAAACGATGCTTAAACTTGCCAAGAGGGCCGCTGACTGTTTAAGTGGGCACGGAATCTGCCTGTCGAACCTGAATGTTTGCTGCTCTCCGGTGGAAGAGTGCTTTTTGGAACGTGTGCAGCTGGCGGTGAAAAAGGTTAAAACCAGGGAGCTTGCTTCGCATGTGCAGGTTTTAATGGAAGAATTCCGGCTTTGCCAGGAAAAGTTCATTGAAAAAAACCCGTCTTTAAACGGTTTTCTCCCTTTGCATTTTCAACGGATCAAGCGGGAGGGACGGCGTTTGGCGGAAGAAGAAAAAAACCGGCTGCAGGCCGAGCTCGGCGGCCTGGATTTAAAACCGGCGGAAGGTGAAATGGCCGAAGGGTTTGAAAAGCGCTTTCAAAAAATTTCTACAAGCTTAAAAGTCCGGCGTGATAAGTTGGAAGAAGTTATCCAGCAGATCGATCGGTTTGATTTGGAAAAAGGCAAGGAAGAAGATGAAGACTGGCTCTTTTAACTTTTTGACCCTGCTTTAATTTTTATTTTGGCGAAAGCGTTTTTGGAGGCTGGCAGCCGGATGCGGCAGGATTGATTCTTGGATAATTAAAAGCTAATTTGATAGAAAGAAAAAAAAGAAGGGGGATTTTTATGCAAAAAGCGGAAATTGTCCAGTTACTGGGAAAGGAAGCCGAAAGCCTCTTAAACCATACTTGCAAGGTAAACAAGGAAAGCCTGCATTTGCCTGGCAAGGACTGGGTCGATCGGGTTTTTGCTGCTTCTGACCGCAATCCGAGGGTTTTAGGCAGCCTGCAGGCTATTTTAAGCCACGGCCGGCTGGCCCAAACCGGCTATATGTCAATCCTGCCGGTCGATCAGGGCATTGAGCATTCCGCCGGCGCTTCTTTTGCCCCTAATCCGGATTATTTCGATCCGGAAAACATTGTCCGTCTGGCCTTGGAAGGGGGGTGTAATGCGGTAGCTTCGACTTCCGGAGTTTTGAGCCTGATGGCCAGAAAATACGCCCACAAGATCCCGTTTGTTTTAAAGATCAACCATAATGAGCTTTTGACTTATCCCAACAAGCATGACCAGATTCTTTTTGCTTCCGTCAAGCAGGCCTATGAAATGGGCTGTAAGGCAGTCGGCGCGACCATTTATTTTGGTTCTTTGGAAAGTTCAAGGCAGATTGTGGAAATTGCCAAGGCTTTTGAAATGGCCCATGATCTGGGCCTGGCGACGATCCTGTGGTGCTATTTAAGGAACCCGGCCTTTAAAACCAAAGAGAAAGATTACCATACAGCAGCTGATCTGACCGGTCAGGGCAATCATTTGGGAGCGACCATTCAAGCTGATATTATCAAACAGAAGCTGCCGGAGTGCAACGGCGGTTTTACGGCTCTGAAATTCGGCAAGTCCCACGAAAAGATGTATAGCGTGCTTTGCTCGGACCATCCGATCGATCTGACCCGCTATCAGGTTGTCAACAACTATATGGGCCGGATTGGCTTGATCAATTCCGGCGGCGCTTCCGGCGGCGCAAACGATCTGGCGGAAGCCGTGAGGACCGCCGTTATCAACAAAAGGGCCGGCGGCATGGGACTGATCTCCGGTAGAAAAGCTTTTCAAAGGCCGCTCAAAGAGGGGGTTAAGCTTTTAGGGGCGATCCAGGACGTTTATCTTTGCCAGGAGATCACGGTTGCCTGATTTTGGGCTGTTGAAAAAGTCTGAAAGGAACCCAGGATTATTCCGGCCTTTATAAAGAGTTTTATTTAAAAAGGCAGGTCTCTGTTCTTTTTCGCAGGGCTTTTTGGGGTTTTTGTAATTTTTTAATCCGGGTTGATTTGGGCTTTTTCCAGCTGTCCGGATCTGATTGTTTTTTTAATAGTTTGTTTTGGTATTTAATTTATTTATATATAAAACAGAACCGGCTGCGTGTTTTTTTTTAATTTATTTTTAATAGTTTTCAATCTTTTATTTAATATGACCTCGCTGAAAAATTTCTTTGCTATTATCAGGGCGGGTTGCATATAATGGTTCTAACTTTGGGGCCTCTTTGGAGTCAAAAGCTTTAAAGATAAAAAGTAAATGGGCTTCCAAGGTTAGAAAAATTGTCGTGTTAGTCTCTGGTGTAGGCTTTTTTCTGCTCTGAGATGTTCGATGCGACCCAACAATGGATTTTTTTTAATATGGCAACTATGAAATTATATGTTAGCAACCTTCCATATGCTTATGGAGATGCTGAACTTCAAGAAATCTTCGCCCAAACCGGCGAAGTGCTTTCGGCCAAAGTCATTACCGATCGTTTTTCCGGTCGTTCTAAGGGTTTTGGTTTTGTTGAGATGTCTGATGAAGATGCAAAGAAAGCCATCGAATCTCTCAATGGCAAAGAAGTCGAAGGACGTGCTTTAGTGGTCAATGAAGCAAGACCACAGCAAAAGCGCGACAATGGCGCTGGCGCCGGACGTCCTCCCCGCCGTTCTTTCAGCCGCGAAAGATATTAATCTTTTAACGGCATAAGGCTCTATGGGCAAAGAGTTTTTCTTTGCCCATAGGCTGATTCTTTTTTTTTCTTGTTTTTTAGTTTTAAATTTTTTTCAGTTTCGGATCTGCAGGTTTTAAAATTCTTTTGAAAGGGACGCTTTTTTTAAGTGGCCTTAAAAGGCTATTTTAAACCGGAAGCAGGCCGTGGTAATTCGGTTTTTTCGAAAAGCCTGTTTTTCAAGGCCGACAACGGCTTGGAGCCCGTTTGCCAAAGCAGATAATAAAGCAGGGCCGAGATAGTTTTGGCGTCTTGGATCAGTCCGGTTTGGACCATTTGCAGGGCTTCTTCCAAAGAGGCTTCCATCAGATCGAGTTTTTCGTCCGCGTCAGGGGCAAGCGGCGATTTTTTGAGGCCGAGCGCTAAAAAAAGATGGAGGAATTCATTCGAAAAACCGGGCGTGGTGAGAAAACCGCCGAGCCGAATCAGCTGGGCCGCTTTGTAGCCGGTTTCTTCGCGAAGCTCTCTTTGGGCGGCAAACAGCGGCTTTTCATTTTTTTCTATCCGGCCGGCCGGAAGTTCAATTAAAATTGAGTCGACGGCCCGGCGGTACTGTTTGATTAAAAAGATCTTTTTGGCGGCGTTGACCGGCAGGCAGACGACCGCGCCGGGATGCTCGACAATTTCTTTTTCTTTGGTTTTTCCGCCTTTAAAAAAGAGCTTTTCAAGATGCAGGTTTAAGATTTTTCCTTGGAAAATGGTTTTTCTTTGGCTTTTTGCCAAGCGTTCTTTTTTGAGCTGGGCTTCGGCTTTGGACATGTTTTATTCGACAGTGACGGATTTGGCCAGATTGCGGGGCTGGTCAATTTCCCGCCCCCGCTCTTTGGCGATAAAATAAGCGAAAAGCTGGCCGGCGATCGAAGCGGGCAGGATCGCCAGCTCGTCGGAAATCCGGGGCAGGTAGAAAACATCGTCGGCGATCTTTTCCAGCTCGCGGTCTTTTTCAAAAGCAAAAGCAAAAAGCGGCGCTCCCCGGGCTTTGACTTCCTGCAAATTGGAAAGCATTTTGCCGTAGGTTGGGCCTTTGGCGGCAAAAGCGATGACCGGCAGTTCTTGGGAGATTAAGGCAATTGGCCCGTGCTTCAGTTCTCCGGCCGGATAGCCGTTAGCGTTTAGATAGGAGATCTCTTTTAACTTTAAAGCGGCTTCCAGACAGGCAGGGTACATGTAGCGGCGGCCTAAAAAGAAAAAGTTTTCAAACTGGCTGTATTTAAGGGCCAGCTTTTCCAGCCGGCCGGATTGGTTTAAAACTTCGGAAGCAATTTGGGGTAGAAGACTTAGTTCCCGGAGGAATTTTTTACCTTCTTTCTGGCCAAGATGGCGCAAGCGCGCCATGTAAAGGGTAAACAGGGCCAAGAGGGTTACCTGAGAAGTAAAGGCCTTGGTTGAACAGACGCTGATTTCCGGACCGGCATTTAAAAACAAAACGGCATCCGCTTCTCGGGCCAAAGTGGAGTTCTTGACATTGCAGATGGCCAGAATCCGGGCGCCCCTGGCCCGGGCTTCTCTCAGCGCCCCCAAAGTGTCGGCGGTTTCGCCGGACTGGGAAATGGCGATCAAAAGCGTTTCTCGGGAAATGAGCGGGTTTTTATAGCGCAGCTCGGAAGCAATTTCAGCCCGGGCGGGGAGGCGGGCCGTTTCTTCCAAAAGCTCGGCGGCGAAAAGGCCGGCGTGATAAGAAGTGCCGCAGGCGGTAATCAGGATCTGGCGGACGGAAGTTAGATCGAGGTTAGAGAGAGCCAGTTCGGGAAGGTGGGCGGAGCCGAGCCCTTCGTCCAGGCGGCCGACCAGGCTTTTTTGGATTGTAAAGGGCTGCTCAAAGATCTCTTTGAGCATAAAATGGTCATAGCCTTTTTTGGTGGAGAGCAAGTTTTGGCCGTAGAGCTTTTCAGTTTTTTTTAAGATTGGATGGTTCATGGTGTCGAAAATTTCAATTTTGGCTTTTTGCAGGAGGGCGATTTCATCTTTTTGCAGGTAGGCGACATTTAAATTGCGGCCTAAAAAGGCGTTGGGGTCCGAAGAAATCAGGATTTCTTTTTTCAGATCGTCAAAGCCGATCGCCAGCGGGCATTCCCGGGAAGCGGCCACAATTGTATCCGGATGGTCTTTGTGGATCAGGGCAATGGCAAAGGCCCCTTTGAGCTCTTTGAGGGCGGCTTGCACGGCCTTTAGAAGGTCGCTTTGGTAATGGTAGGCGACCAGCTGGGCGATCACCTCGGTATCGGTCTCGCTGAAAAATTTAATCCCCTGCTGTTTTAAAAAAGTCTTGATGGAACTGTAGTTTTCAATGATCCCGTTATGGACAAGGGCCAGCGTTTCTTTTTCGTCGAAGTGGGGGTGGGCGTTTTCGCGGGTGGGAGCTCCGTGGGTGGCCCAGCGGGTATGGCCGATGGCTATTTCAAGAGGCACTTTATTTTTGATCTGGGCTTCCAGGGCCGCAATTTTGCCGGATTCTTTCAATGCCCAGAGCCGGCCCTTGATCAGTCCGGCGATGCCGGCCGAATCATAGCCGCGGTATTCAAGTTTTTTCAACCCTTCCAGACAGGCGCTCAGCGGGTTTTCCAAACTGCCCAGATAGCCAAAAATACCGCACATGGTTTTTTCCTTGGAAAGACAAGTTAAAGATAAGAGCAAAGGGCTATTTTTTTTAAGTAAAATTTTTCTCTTGGCCGCTTTTTTTACCGGTGTTAATATGTTTGCCTATTTATTTTAAAAGTTTTATTTTTAGATTAAGTTTTTTAAGGAAAGTTTATGGTTTACCAGAATTTGGACAAGCTGGCCAAAGAGGCGGCCCGGCCGATCACTACTTTGGTTAGCATTGAAGATACAATTGATCAGGCGCTGGCCAAACTGATCGAAAAAAATATCGATCCGAAAATTTCTTACTTTTATGTGGCCGACAGCAAAAACCGCCTGCTCGGCGTGGTCTCGACCCGCAAGCTGCTTTTAAAGGAAAGAACCACTAAAATTGCCGAGATTATGGACACCAACCTGATTACTCTGGGCGAAGACCAAACCTTAAAAGAAGCGCTTGAGCTGTTTTACAACTACCGCTTGCTGGCCTTTCCCGTCGTCGATGCGGAAAACCGGCTTTTGGGGATTGTAGATATTGACATGTATGTTGAAGAACCCTATGAAATCACTTATAACAAGCAGCGCTCGGATCTTTTTCAGCTGATCGGCTTTTCTTTGGAAGAAGAAAAAAGAAGTTCCGTCTTGAAAAGCTATTTGATGCGCATGCCCTGGCTTGGCTGTGTTTTGGCCGGCGGCCTATTTTGTTTTTCGATTGCTTATTTTTACCAGGCTGTCTTATTGAAAATGCTTTTTGTCGCCATGTTTCTGCCGTTGGTCTTGATGCTTTCCAAGTCAGTTGCGATTCAGTCCATGACATCGACCATTCAATATTTGAAACGGCCGAAGGCCGGGTTTTGGAGGGCCCTGGGCGGCGGTTTTAAAGAGCTCAGGGTAGCCTTTTTAATTGCCCTGACTTCCGCTTTGATTGTTTTTGGCGCGGCTTACTGGTTTGAAGCACTTTGGCTGGCTTCTTCCGTAATCGGCCTGGGGGTTCTGGTTACCGTCTTTTTTTCAGCCCTTTTCGGGTTGCTTCTGCCTTATTGCGTCAGCAAGAGCCGGCTGGATTTGCGCCTGGCTTCGGGGCCGGTGGTGCTGATGCTCTCGGATGTTTTGACCGTTTTACTTTACCTGAGCGTGGCTTCTTTAATGCTGGCCTAGCCGGCGTTTTCGGGTTTTTTCAGCCAATTGCATACATTGGAGTCTCCCTGCTTTAACTGGGGAGGAAAATGCGGCCCGGTTTTTTTTCTAATACTCGGGAAAGGCTTTGGCCTTTCCGCTTAAGCCTTTTTTGATTAATTTTCTGTATCAGGCGAATTTAGGGCGCTTATTTGTGTGGAGGAAAATGGTTGGCCGTCCGGCTTGCCAAGTAGCGGAAACGGCTCTTAGAGAGCTTTCCAGGACGGTTTTTTAAAACGGTGGATAAGTAGCGGAAGGCCGGTAAAGACTAGCGTGCCTAAAATGGTGAAGGTTACATAAAAAACCGGATGCGAATAGTTTTCTGTTGGCACAAAGCTGAAGAAAAAAGCGCCTGTTGAGCTTAAAATGCCGAGGGAAGCGAAAAACCACATGCCGAAATTTTTCCAGGGCACCCGGTAAGCCCGGGGACGGTTAGGCTGGCTGTACCTTAAAACCAGTCCGGCGATAAACATGAGCACATACATGATCAGGTAAAGCTGGGCGGTCAGATTAAAAAGCAGCTGGTAGGT
>JBAZHS010000021.1:7697-11963 GCA_041652275.1 Parachlamydiales bacterium | reverse complement strand
AAAAAGGGTGGCCTTTCAGGCGAAAAAAATTGTGGCTAGCTACCAAAAAGAGCGTCTGCCGGGCCGGATCGACCGGGTACTGGTATCCGATGCTTATTTGCATATTAGCTGCGATAATCCGCTTTGCACTGAGAACAACTGGACAAAGATGATGCAAAAAATTTCCAAAAAAGAAGCCGGGGCTCCCAAACAGGAGGTTGTGATCGGAGATCTGAGCTTTGACCATTTGACGATTGCTTCAGAAAATCTGGGCATTCTGCCGGGAAGTAAAGAAATCAAGCTGAGCAATCTGCATTTTAAAAATGTCTCTTCGCAAAACGGCTTTCCCATCCAGCAGCTGATCATCAAGGTCTTCCGGTCGGCGGGAATTAAAAACCTGATGGAAGATGTATTCGACAAGAAAGGCTCGATCTTTCAGCAGATGATCAAAGGCATGCGGGAAGACAGGTACGACTGAAGTATTTTTGACTTTGATGTTCTGGCATCAAAAACTTAACGCCAAGACAGCGTTTCAAGACAGAGGGCGGCTTAGTTGGACGGAGTGTTAAAAAAATAAAAAAGCATCCTTCCCCTTTAAGGGAAAAGGATGCTTTTTGGTTTTTAGCGCCAGGGCTTTTTGGGCCCCGGAAACTTTTTGCCCAAAAACGTTTTTTTAGCTTTTAGGCAAAATGGTTTTTAATAGTCCATGCCTCCCATGGGCGCGGCCGTAGGAGCTGGTTTTTCCTCGACTTTTTCTTCGGTAATGATGGCTTCTGTGGTAAGTAGTAAAGCGGCAACCGAAGCAGCGTGCTGAAGGGCGCAGCGAACCACTTTCATGGGATCGACAACACCTCTTTCATACATGTCGCAATAGTCGTCTTTATTGGCGTCATAGCCGGACTGGCTGTTCATCTCCAGCAGTTTTTGAATGATGATCGCGCCTTCTTTACCGGCGTTCAGGGCAATCTCTTTAATGGGAGACTGGATCGCCCGGTAAATAATTTCTGCGCCCACTTTCTCGTCGCCGGAAAGCTCTTCGATGGCTTTTCTTAAAGCGCCGAGCGTTCTTAAAAAGGCTGCGCCGCCGCCGGGAAGAATGCCTTCTTCGATTGCTGCTTTGGTAGCATGCTGGGCATCGTCAACGCGGTCTTTTTTTTCTTTCATCTCAATTTCAGTCGCAGCTCCGACTTTGATCACTGCAACGCCGCCGGTCAGTTTGGCCAAACGTTCCTGCAGTTTTTCTTTATCATAGTCCGAGGTAGCTTCTTCAATTTGTTTTTTTATTAGGGCAATGCGCTTCATCAGCTCGTCTTTTTTACCGGCGCCTTCGACGATGGTGGTGTCTTCTTTTTTAACGATGACTTTTTTCACTTTGCCCAGCATGTCGAGTGTCACTGATTCCAGTTTAATGCCCAGTTCTTCTGAAATGAACTGTCCGCCGGTTAAAATGGCCAGATCTTCTAAGATGGCTTTTCGGCGGTCGCCAAAACCGGGAGCTTTAACGGCGCAGACCTTCAGGCCAGCCCGGATGCGGTTGACCACTAAAGTGGCCAGGGCCTCGCCTTCAATATCTTCAGCGATAATGAAGAAGGGTTTGCCGGTTTCGGCCACGGCCTGTAAAATCGGCAGAAATTCTTTCATGGCCGAAATCTTTTTTTCGTAGATCAGGACAAAGGCGTCTTCAAATTCGGTTTCCAGTTTTTCCGGATTGGTAACAAAGTAAGCTGAAACATAGCCGCGGTCAAAGTTCATGCCTTTTACCACTTCCAGTTTGGTTTCAAAGCCCTTGGCTTCTTCAACCGTGATCGAACCGTCTTTGCCGATTTTTTCCATCGCTTCGGCAATAATGGTTCCGATCTCGCTGTCGCCATTCGCGGAAATAGTGGCGACCTGGGCGATTTCTTTCGAGCCTTTTACCGGCTTGGCCAGTTTTTTCAGCTCAGCTACAACACAGCCGACAGCCTTTTCAATGCCTCTTTTTAGGCCCATCGGGTTGGCTCCGGCCGTGACGTTTTTTAGGCCTTCGGCATAAATGGCTTCAGCCAAAATTGTTGCCGTCGTGGTGCCGTCTCCGGCGGTTTCCGAAGTCTTGGAGGCCACTTCCTTGACCATTTGGGCGCCCATGTTTTCGTGCTTGTCTTCCAGTTCAATTTCTTTGGCGACTGTGACGCCGTCTTTGGTAATGTGAGGTGCGCCGTACGATTTGTCGATAATGACATTGCGCCCTTTGGGGCCGAGGGTAACTTTTACGGCAGCGGCCAGTTTTTTAACGCCGTTCAAGATTTTTTGGCGGGCGTCTTCTTTATATCTAATATCTTTTGCAACCATGTTAATTTCTCCTTATGTTTTAAACTATTCTAAAACTACGGCGATAATGTCGTCGGCTTTGACAATGATATATTCTTCATCGTCGATAGTGACTTCCTGTCCGGAATATTTATCCATTAAAATCAGATCGCCGACTTTAACGGAAAGAGGGATCAGTTTGCCCTCATCGGTTTTTTTGCCCTCTCCGACGGCAATTACACGCGCCGTTTCCTGTTTCTTTTTAGCGCTGTCGGGAATGATGATTCCGCCTTTCATGGTTTCAGCTTCTTCGGTTCGCTTGGCCACAACGCGGTTTCCGAGCGGTTTTAAGGTGGTTTTCTTCAGAGTTTGTTCAGCCATTTTAACCTCCATGGGTTTTTCTTCGATTTTTTTTTAAATTGGTACTTCAAAAGTATACTTGATCGTTTTTTTTTTGACAAGAGTTTAGCAAATAAACCTTTCAAGTGCTAAGTTTTTCTTTAAAAAAATGGAACTCCGGATGGCTGCGCCCTGAGGCTGCCAGGTCCTCTAACTCTATTAACAAGGGGCGAAAAAAATCGAAACGCCCCTAAAGAAAAGATTTGCCAAAGAAAATCACAAACCCCGATACTGTTAAAAGAGGGGAGAAAAAAAATGTTTTTACTCTTGCGTTTAGTGGTTTTTAGCCTTTGTTTTAATAGTTTAACCGGGGAAGGGAAGATGTCCTTCGAGCGTCAGCAGATCGAAGAGAAGTACAAATGGAATAAAGCGGCCATGTACGCTTCGGAAAAAGCCTGGGAAAAGGCTTTGGGGCAAATGCAAAAAAGCGCCGACTGGCAAAAACTGGCCGGCTACCAGAACAAGCTTGGCGAAAACAGTGCTGTTTTAAAAGCCGCTTTGGATCTTTTTTTTCAAATGAGCCGGACAATTAATTGCCTAAAAGTTTATGCCAATCTGTGGCTGGATGAGGATTTGGCCAACGATCAGGCCAAAGAGGCTTTTGTCCGGATCAATTCTTTAAGTTATGATTTTGTGGAAAGAACCTCCTGGATCGATCCCGAGCTGATCGCGATTGCCCCAGAGCAGATGGATAAATATTTGTCCGACCCCCTTTTACAAGAGTACCGTTTTTATTTGGAAAAACGACTGCGCTGGAAACCCCATACGCTTGCTTTGGGAGAAGAAAAGCTTTTGGCCAAAGTCCGCAAGGCGCTGGACGCGCCGTCTAAAACCTTTAAGGCTTTGTACGGGATCGATACGGCGTTTGAGCCTGTAGAGGACCAGACGGGCCAAAGCCATCCGGTGACCTACGGCTCTTACTATGTTTTTATGAAGAGCCGCGACCGGGTTTTGCGCCAAAGGGCTTTCGAAAGCCTGCACGGCGGTTTTGAAAAAGTGCAAAATACGCTTGCCGAGCTTTTTTCCGGCCATGTCCAAAAACATATTTTTAATGCCAAAGCCAGAAAGTTTAAGAGCTCTTTGGAAAGCGCCCTTTACCCGCATAAAATTGATCTGGCGGTTTACGCGAACCTTTTAGCAACCGTCAAAGCCCACCGAAAGGTTTTGGAGCGTTTTGTGCGGTTAAAAAAACGGCTTTTAAATTTAGACCAGCTGCATGTTTATGATCTGGCCGTGCCCATGGTGGAAAATGTTGATTTTCAAATGGACATTGAAGAAGCCAAAAAAACTGTCATTGCATCGGTGGCGCCCTTGGGCGAAGCCTACCAAAAAATCTTGCAAAGGGGCTTGACGGAAGAGCGCTGGGCCGATTACCTGGAAAGTAAAAATAAACGCTCCGGGGCCTATTCTTCCGGCTGCTATGACAGCTACCCTTATATACTTTTAAACTACCATGGAACCCTTAACGACGCCCTGACTCTCGCCCATGAAGCGGGCCACAGCATGCAAAGCGAGCTGATCAATAAAACCCAGCCCTATGTTTATTCCGTTTATTCCATCTTTGTCGCCGAGATCGCTTCGACTTTTAACGAACAGCTTTTT
>JBAZHS010000021.1:0-7687 GCA_041652275.1 Parachlamydiales bacterium | reverse complement strand
AAAAAAGACGACGGAGCCTAAAAGCAAAGCCTATCTCATCGCCTATCTTTTAGACATGATGCAGGCCACTTTTTTCCGCCAGGCCCTTTTTGCCGAGTTCGAGCTTAAGGCCCACGAGATTGCTGAAAAAGAAACCCCTTTGACCCTCACGCTTTTAAAGGATCTCTATAAGGACCTTTACCGGCAATATTACGGGCCCGAGCTTTTTATTGATGATAAAGTCGGCATCGAATGGGCCCGGGTGCCCCACTTTTATTATAATTTTTATGTTTACCAGTACTGCACCGGGATTGCTTCGGCTTTTAAACTTTTTGAGCGGGTTAAAAAAGAGGAAAATGGTTGCCAAGAATATCTGGCCTTTTTAAAATCAGGCTCTAGCCAGTATCCCCTGGACGCGTTAAAATCAGCCGGAGTGGATTTAACTAAAAAAGAGCCGATTGAAGCTTTTATTCGGCGCTTTGAAAAGTTAATGGACGAACTGGAAGAACTAACCAAAAACCAGACTTCTTGATTATTATGCGTAAGCCGCCTTCGGTTAAAAAAGCCTTTTTTATTGTGGAAAATGAAAAAGGCTTGCATACCCGGCCGGCTACCGAACTGGTCAAATGCGCTTCAGGCTATTCAAGCCGGATTCATTTATATTATCGGGAAAATGTTGTGAATGCCAAATCGCTTTTGGGGATTTTAATGCTGGCGGCCGCCAAAGGTTCTAAAATCGGCATCGAAGCTTTCGGCGAAGATGCGGAAGAAGCGATCAAAAACCTAGTTAAACTGGCTAAAAACAAGTTTAACATTACTTATTAGCCGGTTTCAGTTTTTTATTTTTTTAATTGAACAGCCTTGGAACCCTTTGCTTTTAGGTAGTCTGGGAAAGTTGACCGGGCTCCCGTTTTAATTTTTTGGCTGGATTTTGAAAAGCGGTTTTTGATTCAAAAAAAGGCGGTTTAAAAGCCAAGAATCCTCTTGCCTTTGATTGAAAAAACTGCCATATAGAAAAAAAAGGCTATTCATGTTTTGTAAAAATCCGCATACCTTTTCCTTTTCCGAGGTTTTGCATAAGCTGGAAACGGAAAGAAGGGGGCTTTCTTCAGAAGAAGCCAACAAGCGTTTAAGGCTGTTTGGCCGGAATGTTTTAAAAGAAGAGGGGATTTCCTATTTCCAGCTTTTTTTTCAGCAGTTTAACAACCTTTTGATTTACATTCTTTGCCTGGCGGCTTTGATTTCGCTTTTTTCCGGAAGGGTTTTTGATTTTTGGGTGATTTTTTTGATTCTGGTGCTCAACGGTGTCCTGGGTTTTTGGCAGGAGGTTAAAGCGGCTGTTTCCATTATGGCCCTGAAAAAACTGATTGAGAGCCAGGACAAGGTTTTTCGCGACCACAAGGCTCAGCTGGTGCCCTCGTCGGAGCTGGTTCCCGGAGATGTGGTTTTGCTTTTCGAAGGCTCGATTGTTTCTGCCGACATGCGGCTGATCGCTTCTTCCTCTTTGATGGCCGATGAAGCGCCCTTGACCGGCGAATCAATGCCGGTGGACAAAGAGGCCCAACTGGTCTTAAAAGAAGGCGTGCCGATTTTCGAGCAGAAAAACATGCTTTTTGCCGGAACGACGATTGTCAGGGGCGTGGCCCGGGCCGTTGTGGTCAATACGGCCAAAAACACTTATTTAGCTACCCTGGCCGCCAAGGCCCAAAAAGAGCCTTCGCCGGAAACGCCGCTGACCCGCGCCTTTAAGCTCTTTACCAAGCGCTACGCCTATTTTTTGATCGGCCTGATCTTGGCTTTGGGCCTGATTGCTTTTTGGCAGCATAGCCGGGACTTAAAAGAGGTCGCTTATATTTTGATCGCCCAGCTGGTTTCAGCGGTGCCGGAAGGTTTGCCCCTGGTGGTGACCCTGGTCCTGGTGATCGGGGCAATCCGGCTGGCTAAAAAAAATACTTTGGTGCGCCATTTGCCGTCCGTGGAAACTCTGGGCTCGGCAACGGTGATCGCTTCCGACAAGACCGGTACGATTACTACCGGCAACATTAAGGTAGAAAAAGTTTTCACTTTAGATGAGGAAAAGCTGAAGCTGGTGGCGATGCTCTGCAATGATGCCGAAGCCGGCAAGGGCGATGCGGTCGATGTGGCGCTGGCCGTTTGGATCAAGGACTTTGAAAAGGAGCGGCTTAAATATGCGCGCATCTGGAGCCATGGTTTTGACGCCAGGTTGTACTTGATGGCGGCGGCCTATGAGATTCAAGGTAAAAAAAAGCTGCTGATCAAGGGGGCCCTGGAAAAACTGAAAAAATTTGCCGTGAACAAAAAGGATCTGGCCCTTTTTGATGAAAAAGAAAAACTTTTTTCCAATCAGGGGCTTAGGACGATTGCTTTTGGCTTCGGTGATTTTGTCTCTTCGAAAACCGGCGAGTGGGAGATCGAGATCATCGGGCTGATCGGTTTTTTGGACCCGCCGAAAGAAAGCGCTTTTGAGGCGGTCAGGGCGGCCCAGGAAGCCGGCATCAGGGTGGTGATGATGACCGGCGATTTTTCCCTGACGGCGAAAACCATTGCTTCCAAAGTCGGCATATATCATCCGGACGATCTGATTTTAACCGGCGAAGAGATGGAGCAGATGGAAATCGGTGAACTTTCGGAAGTTTTGAAAAAAGCTTCGGTCTTTGCCCGGATTTTACCTGAGCATAAGCATAAACTGGTCAAGATGCTGCAGGCGGGAGGTGAAATCGTGGTCGTTTCCGGAGACGGCATTAACGATGTGCCGGCCCTGAAGGCGGCGGACCTGGGCATTGCCATGGGCTCCGGTACCGAGGCAGCTAAAAGCGTTTCCAAAATGATTATTACCGACAACGATTTGCGCATCATTGTCGAGGCCATCCGCGGAGGCCGGACCATTATTTCCAACTTGCGCAAGGTCTGCTATTATCTTTTGTCCACAGCCCTTTTAGAGCTCTTTTTAATTTCTTTCGCCATTCTGGCCAACTTGCCCCTGCCTTTGCTTCCGATCCAGATTTTGTGGATTAACCTGATCACATCGGGTGTAATCGATAAAGTCTTTCCCTTTGCCAAAGAAGAAGAGGCGGTTATGCGGAAAAAGCCCTCGAATTCTTTTTTTGACTGGCCCCAGGTGGCCAGGATTGTTTTTTTTGGGGGTGTTGTCGGCTGGGCTGGCTTTGAGCTGTTCCGCTACCTTTTGGAAACCTATTCTTATGAAGTGACCGCTTCGACGATCTTTACCGCTTCGGCCGCCGCCCAGTGGGCCAACGGAGTGCAGGCGCAAAAAGAAAGGGAGCCTTTTTTCAAGAACCTGAAAAAAAGCTTTACGATCAACCCGTATCTTTATCTGGCGCTTGCAGTTGGCGTGGCCCTCCAGCTGCTGGCGATTTACGCCATGCCGAAAATTTTCCATGTCATTCCTTTGCCCTGGGCCCTTTGGAAGTATCCGCTGATGCTGGCTTTTTTGGGTTTTTTTGTCGTGGAGCTGCGCAAATGGCTGGAAATCTTTTTCAGCTGGCTGAAAAAGAAAATCGCCAGGTCCGGCTTTGCCTTGAAAAAAGAACTTTCTGATTTCGATCTTTAGAAGGTCTTTTAAGCAGGATTTCTTTTAAGCGTGATTTTTACCTTGCAAGAAGGGTGGTTTTTTTAAGTTTTGTTTTAAACTATCAGATTTTTTTTAGGGAGGAGGGGGGGCTTTAATTTTCGGATTTTTGGCCTTTAGCAGCCAGATTGCCTGGGGGTGGAAAACAAAAGCCGGGCGGAGTTCAGTTGGCGAGGCGGTAGCTTTCCAGGATTTCGGCGATGATGACTTTAATCCGGTGCTGATAGGTTTCCGAAGCGAACCGGTGGTCTAAAAAGGGCAGCCATTCAAGAGGGGGCAGCCATTCAAAGCAGCTGTTTTTAAATTCGCGGGAAAAAAGATATTTGACCAGGCCCACCGGGTTTTGCAGGAAAATTACATCGAATTTGGAAGAGATGTTGTGGACCTTGGAAGCGTATTTGTCGCCAAGCAGGCTGACCGGAGCAAAGGAATAGATTTCCATTTTTTGAATTTCTTCTTCCGTCAGTTGGGACAAAGCGGTTTCGGCGACCAAAGAGGCTTTGGAATGGAGCAGCAAAATGTATTTGGTGTTTTTCGGCAAAGCGGCCAGGATCCTGCGGAACTCTTCCCGAAAACGGACCGTGTTCGGCGTTTCCAGTCCGGCTTTTAAAATAACGCATTCCAGAAGATCAAGCACATAGCCGTGCGAGGGCATATAAAAAAGGTCCAGCTTGGGATCTTCGTCGGTGTGGCTCAGGATCAGCTCGCCGGAATAAAGGCTTTCTTCCGGCCCGATATTCATCATGCCGTTTAAATAGCCCAGCCGGATCGGCTCTTCGTTCTTTCCCAGGGTTTTGAGCAGATAGACATAAGGCGTTTCTTGAATCGGGTTGTAAGAGAGCTTTAAAAGCAGCGAGGAAAGATTAAAAAGCCGGTTGAACGGGGCGGGGAGGCACTGGCCCAGCCTGGCTAAAAATATGCCGACTTTGGCCAGCTGGCCCGCGCCCATCAAAACGATTTTGCCCAGTTTGATCTGTAAATAGACATTTAAAGGGACTTCTTCGGCGAAAAGAAGATTTTCGGGGAAGGGCCGGCTCCAGTTTAAGGCCTGGCCATGATTATAAATCAGCTCCGGCTCTAAATTTTCCCCGTCGTAGAAAAACTCATACTCCGTTAAACTGTCGGAGGAATTGATCCAGTGCAGACGGTTTAAATGATCATAAGTATAAAAAAGCATCGATCCGTCTTTTTTAAGATAGGAAGAGAGCCGTTTTTTTTCGTCCAGGGAAAAGCTTGGGCCGCAAGAAGAATTTTGATTCGCTCGGCAGTAAGTGCAAAGAAGCAGGAGAAAAGAAAAAATAATTTTTTTCATAATTTTTGTATCCCTAAAAAAAAATGTTTATATTATTGGCTTCAGGTGAATTTAAGAAAACAGAATCTTTTTTCGAGGTTTTTGTGATTGAAAAATTAAAACAAAAAGCGGCCGGAATAGCCGCTGAGGCCGTTCAGGACGGGCAGCTGATCGGCGTCGGCAGCGGCTCGACGGTTAATTACTTTATTGACCGTCTGATCCAAAGACGGCAAAAAGAAAGGCTGCGACTAAAGGTCGCGGCGGCTTCTTTGGAAAGTGCAAGGCGGCTGGAAAAAGGCGGTTTTGAACTGGAAGACCTTAACCGTTTGCCGGCTTTGGACGTCGTTTTCGACGGAGCCGACCTGGTTGATCAAAAAGGCAATCTGGTCAAAGGCCGGGGCGGCGCCCTTTTCCGCGAGAAGATGCTTTTTCTGCAGGCTAAAAAAATTGTGGTTATGGTGGAGGGAAGTAAGCTAAAAAAAGGCTTTTTGGATTTTCTTTTGCCGGTTGAGGTTGTGCCTTTTGGCGCTGAAAAAACCCAGTCCCGCCTCGGTTTTGCGGGATCGTTTCGAAAAAACTCCTCGCAGGGGCTTTTCCAGACCGACAACGGCAATTTGATCTTGGATTTAAAGATCCCTTCCCGCGTTAATCCGAAGGCCCTGGAAAAAAGGCTCAAGCAAACCTGCGGGGTGGTCGAAACCGGGCTTTTTTTAGGTTTTCATCCGCAGGTTATTGCCGTTTTTGCCTCTGCTAAGGACGGCTGAATGTCAACTGCCTGCGCCTAAAGGCGCAGACTTGAGTTGCAGTTCCACTGAAAAAGATTTAATTTAAAAGGCTTTTTTTTTATTCTGTAGGCTTAAGTTAAAGGTTTTTTAAAGGAGCTTTATGAACCAGGAAATTTCCCAGCCCTCTTCGAGCATCGCCAAAACTAAGGACAAGCTGGTTCGGCCCAAAGAACGTTTTTTGAGTTTGGAAACTTTGAACCTGCAAGAAAAAACCAGGGCCTTGAAAAGCATTGGCGAATGGATTTCTTCGCATTTGACCTCGCGCGAGCGTTTGAATTCCGAAACGATGGGGCTGTTTAAAAATAACAGGGAAAGCGCCCGGCCTTCGAAAGCGGTATTGGAGCTGGAAGCTGAACTGAGAAAACACCTGAAAGGATAAATCTTTTAATTAAAACAATGGCGTTTATGGCGGCAAAACCGGGTCTTTTTGAAGTTTTAAAAAAGCGCGGGTTTATTCAGGATCTGTCTTCGGAGGAATTGTTTGAATTAGCTTCCCGTCCGCTTGGAGTTTATCTGGGCTTTGATCCGACGGCAGACAGCCTGCATCTGGGCAATCTGGTCGGTATTATAGCGCTCAGCTGGTTTCAAAGATATGGGCATACTCCTTATGCCTTGATCGGAGGTGCCACGGGCCGGATCGGCGATCCTTCCGGAAAAAGCCTGGAAAGGCCCTTTTTGCAGGAGGATCTGATCGAAGCCAATACTGCCGGGATAAAAGCTTTTTTAGAAGAAATTCTGCTTCGCAATGGCGATAAAAATGGACCCAAGCCGGTTTGTTTAAACAATAACGACTGGCTAAAAGATGTTTTTTTGATTGATTTTCTCCGCGATATCGGCAAACATTTCCGCGTCAGCGGCATGCTGGCCAAAGAAAGTGTGAAGCTCAGAATGGAAACAGAAGAGGGGATTAGCTTCACCGAATTTTGCTATCAGCTTTTGCAGGGCTATGATTTTTACCATCTTTTTTCGGAAAAACAGATCGTTTTGCAGGCCGGGGGCTCAGACCAGTGGGGCAATATTACCGCCGGCATTGAGCTGATCCGCCGGAAAAAAGGCGCCAGCGCTTACGGCTTTACCTTCCCGCTTCTAACCCGAAGCGACGGGAAGAAATTCGGCAAATCGGAAAAGGGCGCCATCTGGCTTTCTTCCGCCAAGCTTTCCCACTATGAGTTTTATCAGTATTTATATGGGGTGGCCGATGCCGATGTGGTTTTTCTTTTGAAAATGCTGACCTTTGTGCCTTTGGAAACGATTGAAGAGATTGAAAAGCAGATGGGCTCTTCAGCTTATATTGTCGGCAGTGCGCAAAAACTGCTGGCTTCCGAGGTAACCCGGTTTGTCCGGGGTGAAGCGGGACTTGAAAGCGCCCTAAAGGTCACGGAAAAAGCCCGGCCTGGTGAAGAGGCGGTTTTAAAAGCCGCCGAACTTGAGCAGATTTTTTCTCAGATGCCCCACCTGGAACTGACTTATAATGAAGTGGTCGGCCAAAAATTAGTCGACCTTTTGCAAAAAACCCGGCTCACTTCAAGTAAGTCAGAAGGAATTCGGCTGATCAAAAATGAAGGCGCCTATCTGAACAACCAAAAAGTTTTGTCTGAAGATTATCTTTTGCAGGACAAAGATTTAATTGAAGGGCGTTTTATAGTGCTTTCCAAAGGCAAAAAAAACAAGCTGATCATTCGTCTGAAAAAACCGGCTTAAGCCGGTTTTAACGCTTGGTTTTCCAGTGAAATCAGACCTGTTTTCTTTCCAAAAATTTTTTTTGAAAAAAAACCTTGTGGTAAAATAGGCCGGGTAAGACAATGGCGTTTAACAAATGTCATTCAAAGTAAGGAGCTTGGGGCATGGAAACTATGACCAAAAAAAATCTGATCCAAAAGATTTCTCAAAAATTGAACCTGCATCCGAAAGAAGTCGGAGATGTGGTTCAAAACTTTCTAGACAGCATTACCGAGACCCTTTCCAGAGGCGACCGTCTAGAGTTTAGGGATTTTGGCGTTTTTGAAGTGGTGGAAAGAAAGC
>JBAZHS010000020.1:0-12031 GCA_041652275.1 Parachlamydiales bacterium | reverse complement strand
CCTGATCAATGTCGGCGTCATGTCTTCTTTTAAAAAATATGAAGGCGGCCTTTTGACCTTTGCCTTTTTTTTTGTGCCTTTAATAACTGGCATGTCCGGAAATATCGGCCTGCAGTGCTCGACCGTCTTAGTGCGGTCCATGGCCGTCGGAGCCCTTTCCAACAAAATGCGCAAAGAAGCTCTGTTAAGGGAGCTTTTTATCGGAGGGCTTTTAGGCGCCGTTTTCGGCTTCAGCCTGGGCCTGATTGTCTTTTTGATTGAATGGAGCATGGGCGTCGGCGGCATCGGCTCGCCGCTGGCTTACGGCGCCATTGTCGGACTGGGGCTTTCGGGAGCTTGTCTGGCGGGCTCCAGTTTGGGCGTCTTTTCACCCCTGGTTTTCTCCCGGCTGGGCATTGATCCGGCCGTCTCTTCAGGGCCCGTCGTGACAGCCTTCAATGATATTATTTCCATGTCGATTTACTTTTTGATCGCCTGGGGACTGGGCCGTCTCTTTTTTTAAAAAAAAAACTTGAACTTTTGCTGGAAAATATTCTATATTCCATTGCAGGTGAAGATGGTAAAAATAAGGTCTAAAACTAAAAACTTAAAAGAAATGCTGCCGGCAATCCTGAGAAGCATTGAACACAGGCACGCACAAAATCCCACGGCCGTTTTAGCTTATTGGACCCAGCTCATCGGACCCGAACTTTCAAAGATGACCCAGGCAATTTCGCTTAATAAAGGTGTTTTAACCGTTAAAGTTAAAAACTCTACTTTATATAGTTTGCTTTGCCAAAGTGAAAAACCAAAACTATTAAAAAAAATACAAAAAAAATTTTCTCAGGAGACTGTCAAAGATTTGCTTTTTAGATGCTAAAAAGATGGTATAAACCCGGTTGGGATCCTTTTTCGAGACCGCCTGTTAAAAAAACACTTAAAGATCTCCCAAAAAGACCAAAGTGCTGCTTTAAAAGCGCAATAAGCGTAAAATTTAGGTTTGCTGGTACAGGATCTAAGGACAAAGTTTGTTTTTTTTGTATAAATAGCTCACAATGGAATCAATCCACCCCCCTCCTAAAGGAACGGGGCTTGATCCCTAGGGATTAAAGGCAATAGGTTGATTAAAGAAGAAAAAAACCTGATGCAGAAATAAAATCTTAAAACAGAGATATAAGGGCATGACTACAATGGCTAATGAAAAAAAATATGATGCAAGCTCCATTACCGTTCTGGAAGGGCTGCAGGCAGTCCGCGAGCGGCCTGGCATGTACATCGGCGACACCGCCCAGGGCGGATTGCATCAGCTGGTCTATGAAGTAGTCGACAACTCGATTGACGAGGCCATGGCCGGCCATTGCAGTGAAATTACCATTACCATGAACAAAGACGGCTCCGTTTCGATTGAAGACAACGGCCGCGGCATTCCCATTGAAAAACACCAAAAAGAATCGCAAAAAAAAGGACGGGATGTTTCGGCTTTGGAAGTTGTACTCACTGTGCTCCATGCCGGCGGCAAGTTCGATAAAACGACCTACAAGGTTTCCGGCGGCTTGCATGGCGTCGGCGTTTCCTGCGTCAACGCCCTGTCGGAAAAATTTATCGCCCAGGTTTTCCGTGAAGGCAAAATTTATGAAATGCAGTTTTCCAGAGGCGCTGTTGTCGAGCCTTTGAAAGTTATGGGAAATACGGAAAAAAGGGGCACCAGGATCACTTTCTTTCCCGATCCGAAGATCTTTCCCCTGATTAAATTTGACTATGACACCCTGTTAAAACGCTTCCGCGAGCTGGCCTTTTTGAACCGTGGCATTAACATCATTTTCATTGACGAGACCGATCCGGACAAAGAAAATGTCCGCTTTAACTATGAAGGTGGCATTATTTCTTTTGTTTCTCACTTAAACCAGAATAAGGGCCCCCTCTTTCCCAACCCCATTTATTTCAAGGCTGTCAAAGAAGGCATCGACGGTCCCGTCGACATCGAAGTGGCCATGCAGTGGAACTCGGATTTCAATGAAACGATCGCCACCTATGTCAACAACATTTCCACGAAACAGGGCGGCACCCATTTAACCGGCTTTTCTACAGCCCTCACCCGCGTTCTTAATGCCTACGCTAAAAACGCCAATTCTTTCAAAGGCAAAGAAGTTGGGCTTACCGGAGACGACATGCGCGAAGGGCTGACCGCCGTGATTTCCGTCAAGGTTCCCAATCCCCAGTTTGAAGGTCAGACCAAACAAAAGCTCGGCAACAGCGATGTAGCTTCGATCATGCAGCAGGTGGTCGGCGAAGAGCTGAGCACCTTTTTAAATGAAAATCCGGCCATTGCCAAATTAATCGTCGAAAAGGTCGTTCTGGCCGCCCAGGCCCGGGAAGCCGCCCGAAAAGCCCGGGAACTGACAATCCGAAAATCAGCGCTTGATTCCATGCGCCTGCCGGGCAAGCTGGCCGACTGCCAGGAAACCAACCCTGAACTTTGCGAACTTTATATTGTCGAGGGAGATTCAGCCGGCGGATCGGCCAAAATGGGCCGCGACCGCCGCTTTCAGGCCATTTTGCCGATCAGAGGCAAAATCCTAAACGTAGAAAAGGCCCGGCTCGACAAGATCTTGAAAAACGAAGAGGTCGGCTCGATGGTCTCCGCCCTCGGCTCCGGCATCGGCAAAGAAAATTTCAACCTGGAAAAGCTGCGCTACCATAAAGTAATCATTATGACGGATGCCGATGTGGACGGCTCCCACATCCGTACCTTGCTTTTGACTTTTTTCTACCGCCACATGCCGGCTTTAATCGAAAACAACTTCATCTACATCGCCCGCCCCCCGCTTTACCGGGTTAAACGCAAAAAAGAAATCGTTTATATCCACTCGGAAAAAGAGATGGACGAACACCTGCTCACCTTGGGCGTCAACGATGTTTTAATCAAATTGAACGGCAGCCCGGAATCCCTAGATAAAGCCACGGCCAAACAGCTGCTGCAGGTCATCATCCAGGTTGAAACGCTCATGCACGCCATCGAAAGAAAAGGCATTCCCTTTAAAGACTTTTTAGAGGCCAAAGACCAAAACGGCCGCTATCCCAAATACCAGGCCAAGATCGGCGAAAGCCTTCGTTTTATTTATACTGAAGAAGACCTGATCGCTTTAAAAAAAGAAGACGAAGCGATCCAGCGGGCCAAACACGAAGAAACCATTCAGGCTATTCCTCCGGAAGAGCTGACCGAAGAGCTTAGAAAATTCTATCCCAAAAGCCTGCCGGTCACAGAAGTTTTCGATCCCCAGGCGCTTTTCGATTTGCAAAGCCAGCTGGCCGAATTCGACCTGACCCTTGAACGTTACCTGACCGTCAATGGCGAGCTTTTCGAGATCCACGCCGAAGGGGATAAAATCATTATTGTCTACACCTTAAAAGAACTGGTCCATTTCCTGCGCCTCCACGGACGGGAAGGCATCGAGATCCAGCGCTACAAAGGCTTGGGCGAAATGAACGCCGACCAGCTCTGGGACACAACCATGAACCCAGCCACCCGCACCCTGATCAAGGTTACCCTGCCCGATGCCATTGCCGCCGATTACATGTTTTCCATGCTCATGGGTGAAGAGGTCGGACCCAGAAGAGACTTTATTGAACAGCACGCCCTGTCTGTTAAAAACCTAGATATTTAAAAGGAGATTTATGTCCGAAACCAATCCCAACCTCCCGCAAGAAGATATTCTTCTGCGCAATGTCGAAGACGAAATGAAAGAAAGCTACTTGCGCTATTCGATGTCGGTGATTATCTCCCGGGCCCTGCCGGATGTCCGCGACGGCCTGAAACCCTCCCAGCGCCGGATCCTTTTCGCCATGCGCCAGCTAAACCTCTCTCCCGGAGCCAAACACCGTAAATGCGCCAAAATCTGCGGCGACACCTCCGGCGATTACCACCCCCACGGCGAAACGGTCATTTATCCGACCATGGTCCGCATGGCCCAGGACTGGAACATGCGCTACCCGCTCGTCAACGGCCAGGGCAACTTCGGCTCGATCGACGGCGACCCCCCGGCCGCCATGCGCTATACCGAAGCCAAGCTGATGCAGGCCGCCATGTTTTTAATGGAAGACCTCGACAAAGAGACCGTCGATTATATTCCCAACTATGACGAAACAAAAGAAGAGCCGGTAGTTTTTCCCTCAAAATTCCCCAACCTGCTCTGCAACGGCTCTTCCGGCATTGCCGTCGGCATGGCCACCAACATCGCTCCCCATAATCTGGAAGAGCTGATCGAAGCATCCCTGCTGGTTTTAAAAGACCGTGCGGTCTCGATCGACGAGATTATGAAAGTCATGCCCGCTCCCGATTTTCCAACCGGCGGCATGATCTGCGGCTACCGGGGCATCAAAGAAGCTTTCCACACCGGCCGCGGCAAGCTGATCCTGCGCGGTATCATGGAAGTTGAAAACAAACCCAACAACAAACAGTCCATTGTTGTCAGCGAAATCCCTTATAATGTTAACAAGTCGCGCCTGATTGAACACATTGCCGAACTGATCAACAACAAGGCTATTACCGGCATTGCCGATCTCAGAGACGAGTCCGATAAAGACGGACTGCGGATTGTCTTTGATCTGAAACGGGGCGAAATCCCCGAAGTAATTATCAATCAGCTTTACCGCTTTTCTGATTTGCAGGTGACCTTCGGCTGCAACATGCTGGCCCTTGACCGCGGACTGCCGCGGACCATGAACATCAAGCAGATGATCACCGCCTGGATCGACCACCGAATTGAAGTGGTCCGCCGCCGGACCCGTTTCGAGCTGAAAAAAGCTGAAGCCCGGGCCCATATCCTGGAAGGCTATTTAAAAGCGCTGAACAACCTTGATGAAGTTGTCAAGATCATCCGGGCCTCTTCTAACCGCGATGCCGCCAAAGTCGAGCTGATGAGCTCGTTTGGCTTGACGGAAAGACAGGCGACAGCGGTTTTAGAGCTCCGGCTCTACCAGCTGACCGGTCTGGAAAAAGAAAAACTCGAAACCGAGCTCAAAGAGATTTTGGAAAAAATCGCTTATTACAAGGCTGTTCTGGCCTCGGAAGAAATGGTCAAGGAAATTATCAGGGAAGAACTGGGCGAAATTAAAAAAGCCCACAAGTCCCCCCGCCGGACCAAGATCGTTCCCGCTGAAGAAGAATTCCAAATGGAAGATCTGATCGCCGACGAACAGGTGGTGATCGCCATTTCCGACGATGACTATATCAAGCGTATGCCAGTCGACACCTTCCGCGAACAGCGCAGGGGCGGACACGGGGTTACGGGCATGGACATGAAAAAAGAGACCGATTCTTTAAAAGAAGTCTATGTGGCCTCGACCCATGACAACCTGATCCTGTTCACCAATTTCGGCCGCTGCTACTGGCTGAAAGTCTGGCAGATCCCCGATTGCGGGCGCAAAGCCAAGGGCAAACCGATCATTAACCTGATCGAAAGCCTGGCCCAGGGAGAAAGGGTCGCTGCCGTACTCAGGATAAAATCCTTTGAAGAAGAAGCCTGCATCCTTCTGGCCACTTCCAAGGGCATCGTGAAAAAAACCCACGTCTCGGAATATTCCAACCAGCGGCGCACCGGCGTCAATGCCATCAAGCTTGATGAAGGCGACAATGTTATGGCCGCCCACCTGGTCCACCAGGGCGAACAGATCATGCTCTTTACCCGAAGCGGCATGGCCGTGCGCTTTGACGAAGCCCTCACCCGCCCCTTAGGCCGGGTTTCCCACGGCGTCAAAGGCGTCACCTTAAAAAGCGCCGACGATCTGGTTATCGCCTGCGTTGTTGTTAAGGGCGACGAGACGATCCTGGTAGTCTGTGAAAACGCTTATGGCAAACGCTCGAAGGTTGAGGATTTCAGGCAAACCAACCGCGGCGGCGTGGGCGTGCGCTCGATTTTAACTTCGGAAAGAAACGGCAAGGTTATCGGCGCCATCCGGGTCGATGACAAGGACGGCGCTTTGATGATGTCCTTGCAAGGGCAGACTTTGCGCCTGAGGGTCAAAGACATCCGGGTCATGGGCCGCTCCACACAGGGAGTGCGGCTCGTTAAGCTGGAAGCCGGCGACAAGCTCATTGGCATGCAAAAAATCGAAACTCCGGAAGAAGACGACAAGGAAAAAATCTAAAAAAGGCCGCAGGGCGTTCATGGTAAAAGGTCTTTTCATCTCCTTTGAGGGCGGCGAGGGCTCCGGCAAGTCCTCTTTGATTGAAAACCTGGCCCAGTTTTTGGCGGAAGAAAAGATCTCCTTTTTAAAAACCAGGGAGCCTGGCGGCACCGCTCTGGGCGAAAAAGTCCGCCAGCTGCTTTTGCACGAAAGCGCCATGTCCCCATATACAGAACTGGCCTTTTTTTTAGCTTCCCGGGCCGAACATGTCGATAAAATCCTGCTGCCGGCACTGAGCGAAGGTAAAATCGTTCTTTGCGACCGTTTTAACGATACGACCCTGGCCTACCAGGGCGCAGCCCGCAACCTGGAAATGGACCGGGTAAAAAAACTCTGCGCCTTTTTTGCCCAGAACCTGCAGCCCGACACAACTTTTTATCTGGACATCGATCCGAAGCTGGGCTTGAAAAGAGCGTCGCATAAAGGCTCCGACCGTTTGGAAAAAGAAGCGCTTTTTTTTCATGAAACTGTCCGGACGGCCTATCTGGAGCTGGTAAAAAATGAACGGGAGCGTTTTTTTCTCATCGACGCCACTCTAAGCAAGGAAAAGGTCTTCGCCCTGGCCCTGGCGCATTTAAGGCAAAAACATGCTTTTTGAAGAAATCATCGGCAATGAACCGATCAAGGCCTATCTGAAAAACGCTTTGCAAAAAAAAAATCTGCCCAACACCCTGCTCTTTTCCGGACCGGAGGGCGTTGGCAAAACACTTTTTGCCAAAGCCCTCGCCCTGCATCTGCTCTACCCCGAAACCGAAGAAAAAGAAAAAATAGCCCGGCGCATCGACAGTTTGAACCATCCGGACTTTACGCTTTTAGAACCGGAAGGCAAAACTTCGGCTCATTCGATTGCCTCCATCCGCAATCTGATCGAAATGGTCCGCCTCTCGCCCTTTGAGGCCCAGGCCAAAGTTTTTGTGATCAGCCACGCTGAAAGAATGCCTGCGGTTTCCGCCAACGCACTTTTAAAAACCCTCGAAGAGCCCAATTTGGACAGCTATATTATCCTGGTTACCTCCAAAGAAGAAGAGCTCCTGGCAACCATTTTATCCAGAAGCATAAAACTGCATTTCAAGGCGATCGGAGAACAAGAGCTTCAGGCCCTTTTAAAACGCTGGGGCAAAACCGATTCCGAGGCCAAACGATTAGCGCAGCTCTCCCACGGCTCAATTGCCCGGGCCTCGGAAATTGCTTCTTTCGTCGACATCGAAGAAAAAACCCGGCTGCTTTTAGACCTGCTCTCCGCCAAAAACCTTTCGTCCTATCCGGACCTGGTGCGCTATCTGGATAAAATCAATGATTTTTTTGACCTAACGGAAGAAAATGCGCTCAAAAAGCACCAGGAAATCGAACTTTTCCTGTCGCATATTTTGCTTTGGTACCGTGATCTCAGCCAGCTCAAGATCACGCGCAAAGCCCACCTGCTTTTTTTTTCCGACCATTTCGAGCTTTTACAAAAAGAAGCCCTCAAGCCCATCCCTCCTTTGGAAAAAGTCCACGGCCTTTTGGAAAATGCCAAAGAAGCCCTCGAGCGCAACTTAAAACTAAAAACCGTTCTTGAAAACCTGTTTTTAGAACTAGAGCTGATTTGATTTTTTTTTTACACCACCACCCGTCCAAAAACCAAACAAACGCCTTAATTAAAAAACAGTTTTATCGACAAAGAGAACCCCTGCGTTAAAAAAAACATACATATGTATGTTTTTTTTAACGCTTTTAACCATAATCTTTTTACCGCTTCCCTTCAAAAAACGGATCGGCTGAACGGGCTTCAAAATTCAGGGCTGTCCCGATGCAAAAAACCCCGGTTTTTAGGTTTTTTCAGCGTATAACCAAAAATGTCAAAAATAAATTTTAATGCAAACACCCGGACCCTTCGTTTTTAAATAGATAAATGTTAAACTCTATAATTAGCCTGATAAAAAGGTATTTTAAAACCATGCTTTCATAAACTAAACCTTTCCGGCTTTGCCGGTATAAAAAAAAGCTCAAAACAATGAAAACCAGCAGTTTTAATCCAGAAACCATTTTCCAAAACCAGGAAAACTGTTTTTTAAGCGATCTCATTCCATACAACACCCTTGAAAAACGGGCCGAGGTGGATTTTAAAACCGAGTTAAACGACTACCTGACAATGCTTCAGCTGCTGGAAGCGGCAATTGACGCCCAGCATGGCCAATTCTGGGAAAAATTCGACGCCGAAGTAGGCGAAAACGCCTGTCAAATCCGCGCCTTTTTTCTGGCCCTGGTGATAGCTCCGAAAAACGCTTTTTCACCCAACCTGCAGCTTGCGGAGCTAAAAACAACCATCGCCAAGATCCGCTCGCAAGTCGGGCCGGCTTTAAGCTCTGTTAATACTTTGCCCACAACAAGCAGCCTGCACGAATTTTTAAAAGAGCACAACCTGCTGATCAAACTCAAGGCCCCGCAAGTATTTCTTCTGCTTTGCTTTATTCTGTCGGAAACAAAATTACACCTGGAAAAAACCGATAAACTTTTCCGCCTTTGTAAAACAGTGCCCAAATTACTAAAAAGTTACGGTAATATTTCCACCCATTTTGCCGATAAGCTAATCAAAAAATCCCGCCAAAAACTCTCGTGGCTTTCGGTTGAATTTATCCAGGAGCTGGCATTGCTTGCCAAAGACCTGGAGCTGCAGGAAATGGTTTCGGAAAAATACATCCTTCGGCATAACCAGTGTTTCTGCCTTCCGATCTTTTGGAGCTGCAAGACGATCCTCCGTTTAGCTCTAGTGCATAAAATTCCTTTTGTTTTACACGTAAAAATCCAGGAAAAAAATCTGGACGGAATTCAAACCCTCGATGAAGGCTACGCCTTTTTTAAAACCGCAGAAACATGCGTCGACTTTAAAGCCGCCGACTTAAACCAGGCCGCTGTCGTGATACAGGGCATTGCCGTCAACACCAGTTTTAAAAACAAAACCCTGTGGAAAGAGCAGATCCAAAAATATTCGCTTTCCGAAATCCTGTTGGCCGGAGCAGCCGACCACAAACAATATCCGGACTCCACCCAAGACCAAAGGATCACCTCTTTAAACAACCTCGAACATAAGTTCTACCAAAATTTTGCCAGGCAAACCGGCTTTGCGCTCGATAACCCTTCTTTGTTTTTTATCCAGCACATTTACACAATTAAGCAGTTTTTTCCTAAAGCGCCTTTTTGAGGCGGCTAAAAGCCGAAGACTCCTTCTTACCCCCTTTTTTGTCAGGACCCAAAAACCGCGTTTTTTATAAAAGAAGCGCCCTGAGTTTCAGAAAATCCCGGAAAGTTTTTTGGATTAACATTATTATTTTAAAAAAAATAATGTAATTTATCTTTTTTTTTGCATTTAAATTCCAAAGCCGTTAAAAATTTTATTTAACACCTGTAACGACAAGAAGCTTTGAGTAAAAAAAACAAGTTGTTTATGATAACTTGCAAAGCTCATTTCAAGGATCAAGATGGAGCAAGCCCACTTCCTGCAAAAACTCTATACGCGCTACAGTCCGGAAGCCAAAGAGTTGCCGAATTTAAAAGAAAAAGCCGCTGAGTGGGCCGATCTTCCTGTAGAAGAAAAACAGAAATTGGCCGAAGAGTACTTGAAAAAAGGCGAAGACCTGCTGGCTAAAAAAAGCTTTTCGGCAATTGAGTTTTTCAACGCCGCCGCCACCCTGGATCCCAAAAACCATCTGCTCTGGTACCGCCAGGGCCGGGCTTTTTTAGAAATCGGAAAACAAAAACGACAGGAAAAAGCGCTTTTTTTGGCCACCAAGAACTTTAAGCTGGCCCTGGAGCTGAAAAATGATTTTTTCTCCGGTTTTTATGAGCTCGGCCAAGCGCTTTATATTTTGGGTGAAAATACTTTAGAAGAGCACTACTTGCAAAGCGCCAAAGAAAACTTCGCCAAGGCGATCGCCCTTTCCAAAAACGAACCGAAAGAAACCGTTGCCAGCCTGTACTGGGACTATGCCAAAGCCTTCATGAAGCTGGCCTCGGGCTCTCAGGAAGCCTTTGAAATCAAGCAGGCCATTCAGGCCTTCCGCATGTCTTTTGCCCACCAGACCAAGCTCTCTTCGCAGTTCTGGTACGAATATGGCCTGGCTCTTTATGAAATGGCGCTTTTGATCAATGACAACCAGCACTATCTGGCTGCCATCGACCACTTCCAAAAGGCCCTGCTTTCCAATAAAGGTTTTAAAGAGGCCTATCTTTCCATCGCCCGCGCTTACCGCGAACTTTACATTAACACCCTTTCCGAGGATTTTTTTAATAAAGCTTCTTCTACTTACGCCCAGTTTTTAATGCTGGAAGCGGAAAATCCCGAGATCCTTTTAGAATGGGCCGGATTGCTTTGCGAAAGCGGCAAGCTCTCGAAAAGCTTAAATAAGTTAGAGCTTTCCTGCCAAAAATGTTTGCTGGCCTACCAGCTCAAGCCCAAAAATCTGCTGATCACCGGCCAGTGGACCGAAGCACTCTCGCTTTGGGGAGCCGCTGCCGGACGGCTGGACCTGATCCTGGAAGCGCAAAAAAAAATCGAGCCTCTTTTAGAGAAAAAAAGCGACCGGCCGGAGCTTTACTTCGCTTATGCCGTCTGCTTAAACGCCCTGGCCGAATACTACAACGACACCGACTACAACGAGCGGGCGATCAAAGAGCTGGAAAGAGGCCTAAGCCTGGACCACCTTTCCGCCGAGCTTTGGCATGAGCTGGCCAATACCGAAGCTAAAATCGGTTTGGAATACGAAGACGAAGACCTTTTAAAAAAAGCGGCCAAGCATTTCAGCAAAGCCATCGACCTCAAGCCGCTCTGCCCGAACCTGACCTTTGATTTCGGCTTTTTACTCTTGGAGCTCGGCGAACGGGCGGAAGACCAAAAAATTATCGAAGAGGCCATCTCCTACCTGGAAGCAACGCTGCATAACCAAAAAGACGCACTTTTAAACTATCCCAAATGGCTCTTCACCTACGGACGGGCCCTGGATCTTTTGGGCGACTGCTCAGACGAAGAGAACTCCTACTACAAAAAAGCCATCAGCGCTTTCCAAAATGTGCTTTTAATCAATCCGGACTATCCGAAGGTCCACTTCCATTTAGGTCTAAGTTTCGCCCATTTGGGCGAGTTTTCCTGTGAAAAAAACTGCTATGAGCAGGCGATCGGTTTTTATAAGCTGGCCTTAAAGCAAAACGAAGAAGACGACCAGGCCTATTCCGAATGGGGCCTGGCTTTAATCAACCTGGGGCAGATGACCGCTGAAGAAACCAAAGCCCGGGCCTATTATCTCGAAGCCGAACAAAAGATCCTCAAAGCCGGAGCGCTTGGCAACCAGCAGGCCTATTACCATCTGGCCTGTCTTTACTCGCTTTTAAAAAAACCGACAGAAGCGCTCGAATTGCTTTTCAAAGCCCACCAGAACAACGTCCTGCCCTCTTTGGAAGAAATTTTAGAAGACGACTGGCTGGACCATTTAAAAATGGTCTCCGCTTTTAAAGATTTTGTCCAAATGGTCCAAAAAGAAGCCAAATACAGCTAAAACCAAGGCAAATTAAACCCATGGATAAACGCACTCTCATCTATCTTTTTTTTCTGGCTGTTTCCTTTTATTTGATTCAGCTGTTTTTTCCCTCCGCTCCCGCTGCAACCGCTTCTTCAAAACCCGCTGCAACCGTTCAAGAAACCGCCGCCGCCCCTGCTGCCGGCTTGACTGATAATTTAAACGCCCGCACCGCCTTGGAAAAGTCTGAAAAAACCAATCCAGCGGAAGAAAAATTTTATGTTTTGGAAAATCGTTTCGCCCAGCTAGTCTTTTCCAACCTGGGGGGCAGCCTGGCAGAAATCAACCTGCCGTTCCGCTCGACTGAAAATCCGGAC
>JBAZHS010000019.1:0-12177 GCA_041652275.1 Parachlamydiales bacterium | reverse complement strand
GGGGCTTTTGGAAAAAACCCGGCCGACTTTTTGCTGGGCGGACTTACCCCAAAGCAAAAAAACCAGCGGATCGGACCTTTTCGTCAGCTTCTCGATGATCCGGTCGGTAAATTCTTCCCAGCCCTGTCCAAAATGAGAAAGCGGCTCGGCTTCTCGAACCGTTAAAGTAGCGTTTAAAAGTAAAACGCCCTGTTTGGCCCAAAAGCTGAGGTCGCCCGAAGCGGGAGGGGGCAGCCCCAGGTCCTGCTCCAGCTCTTTAAAAATATTTTGTAAAGACGGCGGAATTCTAACTCCCTTCGGAACGCTGAAGCAAAGCCCGTGGGCCTGGTTTTTGCCATGGTAGGGGTCCTGGCCGACGATTACCGCCTTAACCTTCGCGAAAGGCGTTTGGCAAAGAGCGTTAAAAATTAAATTTTCCGGAGGATAGAGCACCCGGCCAAGTTTTTTTTCCAAAATCAAAAAACTTTTTAATCGCTGCATGTAGGGAGCCGAAAATTCACTTCCCAGCTCTTCCAGCCAGCCTGTTTCCATTAAAAGCTCTTCTGCCATAAAAACCCTTTTGGAGCCTAAAAACTAAAACCCGTTTTTCTTATCCGTCCCAAATCCAGGAACCCCGGTTAGGAAGCCAGCACGCTTCAATATAGTTCCGGTCTAAAAAATAAAACCTTTGCCAAGATAGCATAAAAACGATTAAAATTGACTCCAAAACAACCGATCTTTTACCCTTTTTCTTTAACCTTGGAGAAATGCATGGAAAACCTCGCCGAAAACAATCTGGTGCGCTTTAAGAACCTCGCCCGCAAAAAAGAATCGATTATGGCCAACTTCAAAGTCAAATGTATCCGTTCGGGTATTCTTTTCTCTGCCACCATTTCGGTTGACATCGCCGCTTTAGAGCTTCATCCCGGCGACACTTTGGAAAAAATTATTCAAAACTGTGCCAAAGAAGCGATGAAAGAGTTTAAAAAGACCGAGTTTCATTTTGAAGACCTACCGCAAAATCTGGGTGTAGCGCAGCTTGGCTAGCGCACTTGCATGGGGTGCAAGGGGTCGGAGGTTCAAATCCTCTCACCCAGATGCTTTTTTCTCAAACAACTTACAATAAACTCATTAGTTAAAAAAGCTTGAGTAGTACTGTTCTCTAATTGTGCACAATAGGCTCTCGATTTATCTTTAGCTCATAATTTTCACACATAAGTCAAGTGATGTCCGGGCAATAGAAATGCTCTTACCTCATTTGTTAGTTTAGTACTAGGTAGACCTTCCGGTTAATTTGATCAGAGCCCCGTTTTAAGTGTCTATTTTATTTTTTAACTACCCTTCGTGTAAAATCTTTTCTTGAATTCAAGGTCTTGTTTATTAGACTCTTGCGTGATAACGCTAAATTTTAACAATAAATTTTGAATAATAATAAAAGATGTTATGATTATTTTTTTAAACAACAAAACAATTGTATGACTTTTTTTTCATCTATCAGATCTATCATTTGTAGTATTACAGGAAGATATATTAGTGGAGAAGATAGGGCTGCTCGAGCAGATCCTGTAGCCAATGATAATTTAATTAAGCTGTTTTCAAAAATACCCCTGTTAGATCGTCCTGTTTTCCGGGGAAATGACTCTAATCAAGCCAGGGAAATCAGAAACTGGATGAAAAATCATCAAGAAGTTTTAGATAGGGTAGAGCAACTCGATCTTAGCGAGCTGAATCTTAGTGTCATACCACCGGAAATTAAGCTGTTTAAAAATTTGCAAGATCTTTCACTTTCCAATAATCGAATTACCAGCCTTGAGGGCGTCAGCTTTCCAGATTCTTTGCGATATCTTCACCTTTCATACAATCAAATTACCAGCCTTGAAGGCGTCAGCTTTCCAGATTCTTTGCAATTGCTTAACCTCTGCCACAATCAAATTACCAGCCTTCAGGACGGCAGCTTTCCGACTTATTTGAAATCTCTTGACCTCTCCAACAATCGAATTATCAGCTTTAAGAGCGTCAGATTTCCTAATTCTTTGCAATTGCTTAACCTCTCCAACAATCGCATTACCAACCTTCAAGGCGTCAGCTTTCCAGATTCTTTGAAAGAGCTTTTCCTTACCGGTAATCGAATTAACAGATTTCAGGACATCAGCTTTCCAGATTCTTTGCAATTGCTTAACCTCTCCAACAATCGAATTACCGACCTTCAAGGCGTCAGCTTTCCAGACTCTTTGCAAAAGCTTTTCCTTGCCGACAATCGAATTACCAGCCTTCAAGACATCAGCCTTCCGGCTTCTTTGCAAGAGCTTGACATTTCCTTAAATCAAATTATCGATCTTCAAGGTATCAGCTTTCCAGCCTCCTTGAAAATGCTTAACATCTCCTTAAACCAAATCACCCACCTTGGGGACGTTAGATTTTCAGATTCGTTGCAAACACTTAATCTTTTCGACAATCAAATTACCAGTCTTCAAGGCGTCAGTTTTCCGGCTTCTTTGAAAAAGCTTAACCTCTTCAATAATCAAATTATCAGTCTTCAAGACACCAGCTTTCCGGCTTCTTTGCAGCTTCTTAACCTCTCCGGCAATCAAATTACCGTAATACCTGATGCAATCTTTAATTTACCGAGAAATCTTACAATACATTTAGAAAGAAACCAATTTTCCCAAGAAGAAGCTTTAAGATGCCAACACCGTTTAAGAGAACAGAGGCAAAGAGATGAGTCTTTAGGCCCAAACATATTAGCTTCTATTTTTGAAACTCAACCAACACAGCCCCAAATACAAACTTTGGAAAACCAGCTTCAAATTTGGTCAGAAGAGTTTGCTGCTGAAGGATCTTCTTCGAGCGAACCGGCTAACGATTTCAGCGCTCTATTAAGCCTTGCTACTCCAGAAAAAAAACTGCTTAAAAAATATTTAATCAGGATAAGGGATACTGCAGATTATAAAGACAAAGCCAGCCGGCCTAATATTGTTCAGCGGACAAAACGCATGCTGCAAATGGCCTCTCAAAATGAAGAATTCAGGGGTGCTCTAATAGCCTTAATTTCAGAGGGCCTAGCAACTTGCGGAGACCGGGTTCTCATTATCTTTAACGATATCGAAGTTATCTCTCAACTGTATCGCACAAATCTTACACAGGAAGAGGCGAAAAAATTAGCTATCCGATCCGAGCGCTATGAGCTTTTAAAAAAGCACGCCAAGGTCAAAGTTCAAGCTCTGGGGCTTGTCGACGAAATCGAAACAATTCTTTATTACTGCATTAAGTTAAGAGACAAGCTTGATCTGCCTATTACAACGCAGGGCATGCTTTATCCTAGAATGTCCGGGGTAACCGAATCAATGCTTAAAGAGGCTGAAGAAAAAATAAAAAGCATTTCTGATGGGGATCTTTTAGCCAGATCTAATTTTTGGCAAATATGGAATATTAAAAAAAACAGAACACGCGCTAATGAAATTACCGAAAAATATGCAGAAATTTTAGAGATGACACAAGAATATTACGACAAAGATCCACAAGAGCGGGCGGCTTTTTTAGAGCAAAATGCAAACCAAACGCTGGCCCAAGAGTTAAAAAGAATACTCGAAGATCGGCACATAACTGATTACAGCACGGCAGCAGCCGGAATAGATTTGGCCAGGAAGTCCGCAATAGCCCGGATTTCTCAATTACCGTAAAATAAATCGTCTTTTAAAAATTCCTTTCCAAAGCTGTTCAAAACTATGTTCACAAGCTGTCGCTTCTTTGGTCAAAAAACCCGCTTTTGTTAACAACCCGCCTTTATCGACATTTTGCTGACAATTTATCAACAACTTTTTTTCTCTATGAAAGCTCGCACACTTATCAACAAATCCACCGCCTAAAGAAGAATAAGAAGATCTTTATTAAAGTTCTTCTTTATTTCCCTTTTGACTAAAATGGCTTCTTAAAAAGGAATGGCCCATGTCAATTGAGGTTAACAGTTTTTTTGATTTGGAAGAATCCGATTTCCAGGGCCTTTGGCCGGATTCAAAGGTCTTTTCAGCTTTAAGCGGCCTAACGGATTTTCTGAAAAAATTTCCCCTCGGCCAGATCCGTTCCAGGCTTCCCGAAGGTGTTTTTCTTTTCAACCCGGAACAGATTTTTATTGATGAGGGCGTAGTTATTGAGCCCGGAGTCTGCCTGATCGGACCTTGCTATATCGGAGAAAAATGCACCCTGCGGCATACAGCCTATTTGCGGGGGCCGGTTTTTTTAGCGCCCGGCAGTCTGGTCGGACACGCTAGCGAAGTTAAAAATTCCATTTTTTTGGAAGCAGCTTCGGCGGCTCATTTTGCTTATGTCGGCGATTCGATTTTAGGTAAAAAAGTAAATTTGGGAGCTGGAGTCAAGTGCGCTAATTTGAAACTGGGCCGGGACGAGATTATTTTAAATCTGGAAAAAGAAAAAATCCATACCGGACTGAACAAAATGGGTGCGGTGATCGGCGATCAGTCCCAGATCGGCTGCAATACGGTCCTGAACCCCGGAACCTTGATCGGCAAGGATGTTTTGATCTACCCTAATTTAACTGTCGGCGGCGCTGTTCCCGAAGGTTCGGTGGTCAAAAATAAAAAAGGCTATGAGCTTTGCTTCCGCCGCAAGCACTCTTTCAGCTAAAAATAAAACAGCCCAGCTGTTTTGGATTACAAGATTGCTTTTTTTATAAATGGACAAAGGTTTTGATTGGAAAGATTGAAAAAAAAATAAAGGCCGTAAAAAAATCCGGCCTTTATTTTTTTTAGCCCCGTTTGGAGTTTTAAGGGCTCTTTTAAAGAGTTTCTTCGACAGTAGCTTCTTCCGGCCTTGACAGGGCTTTTAAATCCTTTTCAGCCCCTTTAGCCATAATTTCTTTTTCAATTTCATTTGCCAGCTGGGGTTTGTTTTTCAGTTCCTGCTTGGCGGCTTCACGGCCCTGTCCGAGCCTTTGGTCTTTGTAAGCAAACCAGGTGCCTTTTTTGTCGACGATGTTCATTTCCGATCCCACATCCAAAAGCGAACCTTCTCGGGAAATGCCCTCGTTGAACATAATGTCAAATTCGGCAACGCGGAAAGGCGGAGCCATTTTATTTTTTACGACCTTGACCTTGACCCTTGAGCCGATATCTTCATTATTGGCGCCTTTGATGGCGGCGATCCGGCGGATGTCCAGACGGATGGAAGAATAGAACTTGAGAGCCCGGCCGCCGGTAGTGGTTTCCGGATTTCCGAACATGACGCCGATCTTTTCCCTGATCTGGTTGATGAAGATGGCGCAGGTTTTGCTTTTGGAAAGCGTAGAGGTCAGCTTGCGTAGGGCCTGCGACATCATGCGGGCCTGCAGACCCATGAAAGAATCGCCGATCTCCCCTTCCAGTTCGGATTTGGGCACCAGGGCGGCCACCGAGTCAATCACAATCACATCAATGGCATTCGACCGTGCCAGGGCTTCGGCAATATTGAGCGCTTCTTCTCCGGAATCAGGCTGCGAGATCATCAGGTTGTCAATGTTCACGCCGATTCTGGCGGCATAGCCGGGGTCGAGGGCGTGCTCGGCATCAATATAGGCGGCTGTGCCGCCGTTTTTCTGGGCGTTGGCTACAATGTGAACGGCAAGGGTTGATTTTCCGGATGATTCGGGACCGAAGATTTCAACGATCCGGCCCCTTGGCACTCCGCCGATGCCGAGAGCTAAATCCAAAGTGACGGCCCCGGTCTTAATTATATCGATGGCCTGCTGGGAAGAAGGGTGCTTGCCCAAGGCCATAATCGCTCCTTCGCCGAACTGTTTTTGAATATGGGCGATGGCCAGCTCCAGGGCTTTCTTTTTTTGCTGATCGATCTCTTTTGACATAAGAAAAAACCTTTGGTAAGGGTTGAGGAATTTTTTCTTTTTAGTTTAGAGGGAGCTTGCTTTTTCTTAAAGCAAATCAGCTTTACGGAGCGGAAGAAAAAAAATGAAACGGCCGGAAGATTTCTTAAGGCGGTGCTGAATTTAAAAAATAAAAAGAAGTTTCGGAAAAAAGAAAAGGGCCGAGTTATTTAGACTCGGCCCTTTTCAAAAGCTCAAAGGTTTTTTGTTTGAGTTTAGAAATCCAATCTTGCCGTTACGGTAAGCCCGTGTAAAATCAGGTCAGCGGGCTTAGTGTTTACGGAAGTAATCGCCAGATCGGCGTTCTTGGTCATATGATTTTGGTTGAAATAATAGAGGAAATCATAAACCGTGGCCAGTGAGAAATGCCACTTGTTGTTATCAAAATAAGTACCCCAGCTCAGTCCGGCCGTAGCTTCCAAAGCAGGCGTAATCTGGCCGATCTTTTCTCTTAAATAGCGGTCTAGCTGAGTGCTGGCAGCATCTTCTGCGCTTTGCTCTTTAAAAGTGGTTTTGACTTTTTGGTAAGCAATGTCCAGGGCCGCATCGGCGATAATACTGAAACCGGCGCCAAGCATCCAGTTGGTGTCGATGCCAAGGCGGGGTCCGATGATCCAGGATTTGCCATAGAGTTTGGAATAAAGGGTAAAAGTATCGGTTAAGAAAGTGCCGATCTGTTTAATCCTTTGGTTGATCCAGCCGCCGGTCAAACCGAGATGGGGTTTGAAGGAAAGGTTGGTTCCAACATAGAAGGGACGGGCAAATTCCAGGTTGATCATGTCATAGTTTAAATGCCAGGTAGTGGCAACGGCTGAAGCATAGCCAACACCGCCTCTGCGCACGGTTTCAATGAAAAAGGGATCAAGGTGCCCGCCGGTCGGTGCGTTGAGGGAAGCTTTGTGGCGGGTGTGCAGGCGGATATATTCAACCATGGACAGCCAGCCGTCGTGATCGAAGTTGGTGCCGAGGTGAACTTTAAAGCCCGATTTGTAATCAAAGTTCATATGGCCGACTTTGTGGTACTCGGTTGCGGTATTGGCTGGAATGATCAAAGCGGTGTTCAGGCCGCCTTCTTTGGTCTGCCAGTAAATGTAGCTGCCGCCGAGAAAAACATCCCAGGAGCCTTTAACATCGATACGGGCCGGAGAGTTATAAGCGCTCATCAGCTGCTCTTCTTTTAAAGGCTGGCCCTGATCATAATTTTTATCGGTATCATCGGAATAAAGAGTTTCTTCTGCTTCAACGGGCTGTTGTTTAGTAGAAGAAGAGCTGCGCCAAGCGACATTATCTTGATCAACGGTCGCTTCTTGCTGTGGTTCCAGAGTCTCGATCGACAGATCGGCTTCTGGAGCCTGGTCGGCTTTAACACAAGTTACAGCAAATAAGAAAGCTGCAACCAGAGGGAAAAGTTTTAATAAACGCATGGGTTTAAATTCTCCGTTTTGACTTTTTGTTTTTATAATTGATATCAACCATAAACACTTTGGATAATTTTTTCAATGATCTTAATCAAAAAAAGCTTTTTCTCGAGACAAAAAAAAAGGCGGGCGCGGTTTTTTTTCCGCGCCCGCCTTGGGGTTTTCAAATTAGAAATCTAACCTGAGAGACACAGTTAAACCATGCATCATCAGATCGCCGGGAGCTGGAACGGCGTAATAAGAGGAAGTATTTTCTTCTTCCAGAACTTTCATCATGTTCTGATTGAAGAAAACTTGCAGCTCATAGCCGGCTAAAAGATCAAGGTGCATTTTGTTGTTCCAAAGATAAGTGCCCCAAGCCAGGCCAAGGGTAGTTTCAATCGCAGGATTGATCAGGCCGTTAATGTAGCTGGGAAGATTTAACAGGTAAGTGTAAGTCGTTCCGCCAACGGCAATGTAATATTCTTTTAAAGACTGTTTGAAATGCTGATAGAACAGCGATGCGGCAAAGTTGCCGTAGAACCTGAAGCCATCGTCAAGCAGCCAGTTGCCGTTAAAACCAATTCTTGGTCCAATCAGCCAGGTTCTTTCTTTTGAAGGAGCATAGTAAGTATAGCTGGCTGTGTACATGTGGTTATGCAGCCTTTGGTGCATCCAGCCGCCTTTTACGCCGAAGAAAGGCGCTATGGTCAGCTTGGTTCCGATATAGCAGGGTCTGGCAAAAGAAAGGTCTAAAAGATCGATGCCTAGTTTCCAGGAGCTGGAAATTTTGGTTAGATCGGAATCGGTAACGCCGGCGTGCGGATCATGGAAAGTTACCAGGGTAAAAGGATCCGAGCTGACCCTTGATTTGGAGCTGCTGGTCTTGGGATGGAAAAAAGTGTATTCCAAAGAAGCAATCCACTCGTCAATGCCCAAATTGGAGCCCAAAGAAACTTTGAAGCCGGGCTTATAGTTAAAGCTGCTGTGGATAATTTGCGAGCTGTTGGCATTGGCATCGGTTGCTGACGTCATGCCCAGATCAAGGCCCTGCTCAATAGTTTGCCAGAGGATAAAAGAACCGGTAAAATAAACATCCCAGGCTCCCCGTACATCATATCTGGCAGGAGCATTATAAGTTCCCAGCATTTGACTGGCGTCGACAGGATAGCCCTGATCGAAGTTAGCCTGTTCTTCTGCGGCCACAAAGGAGGTCATCCCCACTAAAACAGCCATTAGAAGCAGAGCTTTTTTTGCGATTTGCTTAATCATCTTCTTCTCCGTTTTTTTTGTAACTTTAAGTAAAAAGTTAAAAATTTTGATTTATATCTGAAAAAATAGTCGAAAAGAGAGAAAATTATCAAGCAAAAAAGTAAAACGGGGTGGAAAAAGGGCCGGCTTTGTCTGCTAAGTTGGACTAATAAATATATTTAAGCGCGTCTTTTTAGGGCGGTGTGGAAAATTCCAGTTTTTGTGTTTTTTTATAAAATGGGCTTTTGGTTTTAGTAGACTCAACGTTAAACAATGCCAACGCATAGAGCCCCATTAAAGGTTGCCGAAACTTTGGCAAACTTCGGCAAAGATAAAATTAGGGCTTTTTAGTTTTTGCAAGTAATTTTCGGCTTTTTTAACTTATACGATGGAGGCTCATTCTGTGTTTTTTGAAAATTAAAACGCTTTACTTGCAGCAAAGCCAAACAGTTTTTTAGCGTCTTCGTCAAGCAAGATCCAGTTAAAGCAGGACCCGGTTTAAAAAAACACAAGCTGAGCAGACGGTTTTAAAAAGGCAGATTTTTTAGAAAAAAAAAGAGCCGGAAGATTGGTTCTTCCGGCTCTTTAAGCTCAAAAACACTTAGAAATTAAACATCAGTTTAAAATTAGCACCATGGAGATAAAGATCTCCGGCGCTGGTATTGGTTAAACCGTTGTAATAATTTGAGATCATGTTTTGGTGCCAGTAGACGTTGAAAATATAAGTCAGGGCAACGTCAACGTGCCAGTCTTTGTTCGAGCAGTACATGCCCCAGCCCAGGCCCAGCTCTGTTTCCAGAGCAGGTCTGAGATAGTTGATCTCATTATGAACGTGGTAGATGTCTACCGGTTCAAAAGGATAATCGCTATCATAGCTGTGAGTGTCTTTCTTGAGTCTGTAATGCGTGTGCAGAACAGATCCGGTCACATCGCTCAACATGCTGAAGCCCCTGCCTAAAAGCCATTTGCCTTTCAAGCCGAACTTTGGACCAATGCCAAAAGATCCTGCCTTAGCAGAAGTAGGCAGATGCATGGAATAAGTCGAATAGAGCCAGTATCCGTTGACTTTTTGATGGATCCAGGCTGCCCTTAAACCGATTTCCGGAGTTAAGATCAGTCTTTCGCCATTATAAAAAGTGCGGTTTAAGTTCAAATCTACAAAGTCAAGGGTTAGTTTCCACTTGCTTTTCAGATAAGAACCGTTGTCAGGCGTGCCTTCATAGTAACCATTTTCCAAAGAGCTGCCGTAAAGAGAGCTCAAAAGTAAATAATCATGGTTGCTCAGGTCGACTGAAGCTTTGGCCAGGCTGGACTTGTGAAAGTGGAAATATTCCGTATAAAGGTTCCACTTGTCGCGGTTCATGGCCCAACCGAAGTTGAACTTGAAGCCGGGAGCCCAGTCAAATTTTTGTTCTACGACGCCAAGGATGGTGTAAACGCCATCAACTTGAGTTAAACGGGAGATTTCGGCGATCTGCATGTTTTCTTGGTACGGATGCAGATAAAGGAAGTTGCCTCCCATAAAGAAGCCCCAGTCACGGGACACTTGGATTCGAGCCGGAGCGTTATAGCCGCTGGACATTTGGTATGCTTCCACACCATAGCCCTGCTCATAGCACTCCTTCTTGTTGTTGTCCTTTTTTAGCGACCTTTCTTTAACAGCACCAGCACTGAAACTAGTGCTGATGGCTAAAGCCGCTAACAAGGTGGTTAGGATAAAAAGTTTTGTTTTCATCTTTCTCCTCATACTTGTTTGTAGCTTATACCTTTTCATAAGGTTTTTACTTCTCAATAACAAAAAGAAGAAGCTAATGCAACTATTTTTTTTATTTTTGGGAAGAAAAAAGTTTTAAAAAGAACGGAAAAGGCCGTTTTTTTTCAGTCTTGGGAAGAAAATTATTGATTTAAGAGGCTGATTTTGAATCTTTTGCTTTTAATGAAAAAAATGTAAAGCCAAAAAACGAAAGAAAAAAGATAAAAACAAAAAAAACCCGGGCTTCAGCCGAAGTCCGGGTTTTTTTGCTTTATGTTAGCACGACTAATTAGAACACTACAGCCATTTTAACAGTCAGGCCGTGAAGGGTTAAATCCCCTTTCTTGCCATCAGTTTCATGTCTGTAAGTTTCTTGCAGTCCCCTTAAGCTGTTTTGATCGAAATAGTGCTCCATTTCGTAGGCAGCAGTTAAATCAAAATACCAGCTGCGGTTGCTGAAATAAGAGCCCCAGCCCAATCCTCCGCCCAGGCCAAAGAAAGGAGCGAAGAAATTATAGTTGTCTCTGGCGTAAACATTTTCAGAGGCGGTGGCATACACAGTGTCATAGCTTACTTTATGGCGCTGGAAGAAAAGTCCGCCCATGCCGTTTCCAAAGAACTTGAAGCCGCAGCCTAAAAGGAAATTGGCGTTGACGCCGATTTCAGGGCCAATGAACCAGTTCTCGTCTTTGGCAAAAGCTTTTTCCAAAGCACCGGTTGAATAAACATAGTGTTTAACGGTAATCTGCTGGTGATCGATAGCTGCTTTGAAACCGACAGTCGGCTCAAGGGTTAGCTTGGCTCCGGAATAAAAAGGCCGGGAAAGGAGCAGGTCGATGTGGTTTAAGTGCAGGCTGCGGGAGCCGTGAATCTTGTCATAAGTAGCGTCATGGCTGATCCAGAGGTTGGTAGCCAGGTAGTCATCGGAATGGTAGCTGCTGCTGTCTTCAGGATAAAAATACAGGTATTGAAGAGCAAATTTCCAATCATCAAAACCGGAATTGTAAGCAATGCCGATTTTAAAACCCGGATGATAGCTTTCCTTGAGACCGATCATGTGTCTATAGGAATGAACATCGCTGTGATATCCCAGGTCCATTCCCTGTTCGAGGGCTTCCCACCAGATAAAAGAAGCATTGATTTCAAAATCAAAAGCTCCTTTCACATCTACTCTAGCCGGTGTATTGTAGGCTCCCACCATTTGATTTTCGTCAATCACATGGCCTTGTTTGATATCTTTTGCTTCCTCTGCATAGGCATAAGAGGCAAAAGCCATAGCCGCTGCTATGAGAGATACTTTTAAGAACTTATTCACGTCTTTTCTCCCTTGCTTTTTAAAAATTTATAAGAATCAATTAACAAAATAAAACTTTTCAGTATATTTTTTCAAATGTAAAAGAAAAAAACCCAAATTCCTCTGAGCGAAATTTGGGTTTAAAGATTAACGGATAAGCAACTTAGAAATCAAAACGCAAATTAATTGTCAGTCCTTGAAAAGAGAGGTCATTGGGAGCTGCGTCAAGGTTGGAGACAGTTCCGTTGAGCCAGCCCAGCATGTTTTGGTTGAAGAAGAACTTAAATTCATAGAAAGCGCTTAAGTCCAGATGGCAGCAGCGGTTTCCTAAATAAGAGCCCCAGCCGAAACCTAAAGCCGCTTCCAGGCTGGGATTAATAAATCCCTGCTTGGATTTATAATAAGAAGCGATTGCCGGAGGGTTGTCCAAAAGCTCGCGCTTCAGGGTCTCCTTGAAATGCTGGTAGAAAAGAGCGGCGGCTCCATTGGCCCTCATACCAAAGCCGGCGCCGAAAAGCCATTCGGTATTCAAACCGATCCGGGGACCGAGGAGCCAGGAGCGGGAATAATTATAGGCTCTTGGGACCTTGCGGCCGTTGTCCGTGTCAACATCATAGCGGGTCAGATAGTC
>JBAZHS010000018.1:0-12815 GCA_041652275.1 Parachlamydiales bacterium | reverse complement strand
AGAAAACAGCCTTCTCAAAATCTCTTCTTCGGGTGTTACCGTTGACGACATTATCATAGAAGAGCTGAAAAACACCCCTGCCTACCTCAATTTCAGCTCGCTTTTGGCCCAAGCCCTCATCAAGCTTGAAAAGGTCACCGACAACACCAAAACCGAAGAGCTGCATGAGGCCATCTTGGCGCTCCAGCAATTAAGGGAAGCGGCCCAGCAGGACCCGACCCTCCAGGGAATCTACGAAGAAGTTCTACTCAGTGTTTATCAAGGAACCGACAAAAGCATCGCCGACCTGGAAAATGCTTTTTTCGACGGCGCCAATGCTTATGTAAAATTACCTTATGAATACCCGGCCCAAAATTCCCTGGGCGATCTTTTAAACGCCATGTTCGCTTCCAATAACCTCTGGAACGGCTTAAAAGATCTTTTGCCAAGCACCCTAGAAAACAGCCTTCTCAAAATCTCTTCTTCGGGCACAACCCTGGATTTAGAAGCCATCCTTGCCAATAACCCCCTTAAAAAAGATGTCGCTGCCCTCCGGGCTTTATTGGAAAAATGCAAAGCTTCAAGCTCCTTCGATCCGGTCCTGGCCGAAAAAATCTTCACCGAACTAAAAGCCCTGATCGACAAATATTCCGAATACAACAGTCTGGAGCTGCAAGAAGCCCTGGGAGATTCGGAAATGTTTTTAAATTCGCTTTATTCAAATTTAATGGGCTATTACTACCTGAACTATCCGGATTCTTTACAAGAAAAGATCAACTACTACAAAAACTTCTTTTCGGACAGCGAAAAAACCAGCAGCTGCCTACCCCCTGGTTTCAAAAACACCCTTAATAATAGCTCCACCGAAACCATCCGGGTTAAATACTCTTCCTTTCAAGATGACCCTACGGGCTTCAACACCTACGCCGTCGAACAGTTTAAGCTTCTCTTAAGGCCTTATAACTTCTCATACGACCTGCTTTTCTTCGAACAGCAGCTGGCCGCTTTGCAAAGTTCTTTGAGTCTCGACCTGACAGAAATCAAAGATTTTTTCGAATTTCTGGATTATTTTACCGAGCGCTATTCCGGCCAATATGGGACCAAAATACAGTCCATTATCAGCGCTTTAACCGGAACCGATGTCCAAAACGGCTATTTAATGACCCTAGTGAACAATTGCATCGGCTATACTTACGCTAAAGATGGAGAGCAAAGCGCCAATGACCTTTTAGCTTATTTCAAACAGCTCTTCCCCGTTGAATCAACCTCGCCGCTTTCCAGTTTTCAAACCGAGCTTAACGCCATCATTCCGCTAAATGCCAATACCAAAGACTTTATTGCACATCTAAACAATGTTCTCCTGGCGCTTGATGGTTTATATGCCTATAGAGATCTGGTATACGACCAGGAATCCGGCCAGGACCTTCTTAACAACCTGGAATACCTGCGTTTAATCGCCATCAAAGAACCGGCGCTTTTGGCTAAATATAATGAGATTTTAAATGTCCTTCACAATTACGGCATCCAGGACCCACAGACATGGCTGGATCAGGCCAGAGCAGAAAATCTTACCGACACCAATCATAACCGCAACCATCTCATCTACCTACTGCTAGTCGAAACCCAGAGTAAAACCGATCTAAAAAAAGCCCTTACCGATCTAACTTCCATCAGCCCCAACAGCACTTTAAAAAATTACCTGAACATCTATCTTTCCGGCATCGCTGTCGTTCCCACCGCCGAAGCCACGGCCGAAGCCGCCATGATCGCCGCCGCCGCCGCCGCCCTGCCCTCTGTGATCAAAGCCGTCTATGCAGCCTTTGATCTAGAAATCTCCAGCATTGTTGACTCCAGCGGCTCTTCCCAACAGCTAACCGGGCTTCTGGATAAAATTTTCAACATCAGCGAAGATCTGCAAATTCAGCTGACCTATCTGGGCGACATGATGGAGATCCTGGCCGAAGGCAACAACCTGATTGCCGAAATTACCTCGGGCCTCAGCGCTTTTATCACTTTTAGCGCCAGCTGCACTGTAGACTATTATCAAAGCCTTTCCGACAGCGACAAAGCCAAAACCCTTGAGCTCATCCACGGTTTTTTAGACCCGCTCTACGGCAATGCCGACGGCACCTATGCCGATCAAATGTCCCTGCGCCTGCTGGCGGAAAAATATGGCGATGTCTTTTCCGGCCTACAAGAAAAATACGATGAAATCATCTCCACTTTAGAAAAAATGTGGGGCAAGCAAGATCAATGTTTAACCTGGGAAAGCGAAGAATTCCTGGAATATTTTGCCAACAATCCAACCGCCCCTCTAACTTATACCTACATTACCGCTTCAAGCACGCAATACCAAATCAAGGAAACCAATCTTTTCTTTTTTGTCTCCAATCTTTTTCAAAACGTTCCTTCCGATACTTCCGACAAGCGCGGAACCGGCATCAACAGCGTGGAAACCGCCGTTGCCGCCGTCAGCACTTTTTTCAACTCTCAAAATACCCAGATCCAACTAAAGGTGCAAACACTCTCTAACACCGTCAACACAGCCATGTCCTGTATTAAAGAGATCTGGCAAACCCTGATCGACCTGATCAAGAGCGTTTTGGAAAAGACCCGCACCTCTTAAAAAGCCCCAAAGAGCTTTTAACGCAGGAAAAACCCGCCTGGTTTTTCGATCCGGCCCCGTTTTTAAGCAAACTACCGTCTGCCACCATCCTCAAACCCACTGCCCCGGGCCTTTTTCAGGTTTGACCCTTTATCTTTTCCTTATATAAGGACTAACCCGGAGTTTTTCACCCCCTTTTAAGCAGCTTTATTCTCAATAAGTTATAACTACCTAAGATTATTTAAGGTTCTTTTCGAAGAAGCCTATGGCCTGCTACCGGAAAAAAACCTTCTCTTTTGGATTAACTTAATAACAACCAATAGCTTAAATACAAAGAAAATCCCAAACCCCTTACTTCCAGCGATTTGTTTTTTTAAAGAAAATATTAATATTAAGTAAAATTTTTCTTTACCAATTATTAGTTTTGTGATAAAATTAAGCATAGGGGGAATAGATTCATATGGCAATAGACATGAAACAAGAAGAGTTTTCACAAGAGGCCTTCAAACTGGAAATGGAAGGCTATAATAAGACCGTTCAAGAAGCGCTTGAGCTGCTTCAGTCCAAGGATCCCAACGACAAGGCCAAAGCCATGGAAAAGCTTAGCGCCATCAAAGACCGGATGCTTGAAACCGTCTTTAAACTCACCGACAAGCTCGGCATACCCAGGGACAGCATCGAAAAGATTATCGCCAACCCCTCCGAATTTTTGTCCCCGGAAGCGCTTAAGGGCCTCGAGGCCTTTAAAGCCTTTGCTAAAAAGTAACTTTTTTAACCCTTAAAAAAAAAGAATAAAAAAATTATGTCAGTCAAGAACGGTATTTTACACTATTTAGAGAAATTTTACCTTTTTAACACGGCCTATAACAACGCCCAGGCCGGCTTCGTTAAAATGGCCGAAGCGACAACTTCGCTTCTGGAAACCGTCAACACAAAAAAACAAGACGCTTACGAAGATTTTAACACTGATGTTAAAAACAAGGCCGCAGCCGTCAGTGCCGCTTCAGACACAGACAGAGCCTCAAAAGAAGCCGAACTAACGATTGCCCAGCAAAAACTTAAAGAGTGCGAGCTTGACTACCAGATCCTGATCCAGTCGATCACGCCAATTTGTACGGCCATGCAAGAGCAGGTCAAGACCAACGCTTCCGGAGCTTCCCTTTTGCCGACAATCGGCGAAAGCGTTCTGAGCATCCTGAGCAAAACTGTAGACTTAATGAGCTCGGTCAGAGCTTAAATTAACTAAACAATATAAAGAGTTAAAAAATGGTTACTGCCACTAACAACATTTCTTTTGCCGTTGAAACACCGGTCAATTCGGAGGCCTCTTCGACTGCCGTTAGTAAAGAAGAATACCATAAGCTTTTGGCCCAGATGCTCTTAAAGCTAGCCGAAGTGCTCAGCGACCTGAGCGGAACTTCAGTTGAAGAAATCAACCTGGCTGTCGAGCGTGGCAAAACCTATGAAAGCTTCCTTGACATGTACCAAAAAAACATCGAAGACATCCTCAAGCAGCAGATCGCTAAAAAAGAAGAAATCACCCAAAATGACAGCACCCAGCAAGCGCTCAACATTGCCTCGATGGCCCTGGGCGGACTGTTGATCATCGTCGGCTTTCTTTCGATTTTTTCTGTGATCGGCGCCGGAGCCGCCGCACCTTCTCTCAGCATCGGCATCGGACTACTGGCAACCGGTATAGCCCAGCAGTGGGTGATTCCGGAAATAGAAAAAGCCATCGATACCGCCGTTGATAACGATCCCAAGATTCCCGAAGCGGAAAAAGAAGAAAAAAAAGCGACCTTTAAACTTTTAAGTAAAATCGGCGTAGCGATCCTTATTACCGCCACTTCCTGCGGAGCCGGCACCCTTGCCGCCAATGCCGCAGCTAAAAGCGCCCAAGCCACTACACAAGCAGCTGCGCAAGTCGCCACACAGGCTGCCACTCAAGCCAGCGTCCAAATGACCAGTTCGGCTTTAAGCCAGTCTCTTTCGATTTCCGCTACTCTTTTAGGCTCCTTTGCCGCAACCGGCGCTGTAGAAAACATTATGACGCTATGCCAAAACGACGATCCGGTTACCGGCGCCGTCGTAAACGGCGTAATCATGGCCCTTTGCTTGGTCCTGATGTTCGCCGCTGTAAAAACCGGCAAGCTTGTCCCCATTAAAGCTAAAACCGCTTCGGCCAAAACCCCGGCCAAAGCGGACGTCAAAACCGCCAAAGCCGACGCTAAAGCCCAAGTCAAAGCGGAAAAGGAAATGCTTCTTCCCAAAGACGGCCAAACCCACATATCATCGAGCCGATACAGCTTTACTTTGGGAGAAAAAATTTCGGCCTTTTTCGCCGACATGGGACAGACCCTGTCTTCCGGTTTAAAAAACTCGGCTAACGCCCAAACTTTTTTGAACCTGCTCAGACAGCTTGCCGCCGCCGGCCTAATTGCTGTCAACGCTGCCAAAGGCGCCATCAGCATTGAGATCGGAAATTTAAAATTTGAGCTCAGCGACCTGGAAATCAAATCAGCCGGGTTAACTTCCAGCGACGCCTGGGTTAACAACCTGATCGATTCCGACAGCAACCTAACTCAGATTTTGGAAGAGCTGATCGGCAAGACCGCCGCCATCCTCCGCAGCTGCTCTCAAAATCCGAAAGATTTTATTGCCGACGAGACAGAATTCGTCAGAATCTTCTCTCAGGCCGTTTAAAAAACTATTAAAATAAAAAAAGGAAACAAATGAGTACATCAACTAACACAACAACTGCCCTGTTTGCTTTCGTGGAAAGCGTCAGCTCTAAAGCTGCCGGCAGTTTAAACAATCTTAGAACGATTTTAACCAAGCTGGTTCAGACAGCGCTGGAAATTGAGAAAAAGACTACCGATGTAGAAAAAGACCTGATCCAGCGTATCTGCGAAGCTATTCGCAAAGCCGGAAAACACGAATCCGAAAAACTCAGAAAACAGGGTCTGGCCAGCGTTATCAGCGGTTCTTTAGGCCTTGTCACTACCGCCATTTCTGCTTATACAACAATAAAATCCGAAAGAACGATTGCCAAAAGCGACCGCGGCCTGAACAAGATCAACGAGATCAAAACGGCCTTAAAAGCCAACAAGGGCGACGTTAAATTAATTGACAAAAAAAGTCCTCCTCTGTTTCTGCCAAAACCTGCTGTCATGAACAGGCTAGATAGTAAAAATTTAAGCGCTAAACAGCACAGCGGCTGGTTTAAAAAAACCACCAACTCCAAATATATTAGAGATGATGAAGTCGGCAAGCTAGGCGCCTTGGGCAAAACCACGAACACCGCCCAGATCGATGCAAGGCTCGACCAGCTGAAAGGCCAGTTTGAAAACAGCCGGTCAACCTCCATGGCCCATGTCCAAAACATGGGTATGGTCCTGCAGACCACGACCAACTCGATCGAACGGATTGCCAGCGGTTCGGCGGAACTTGACAGCGTTGACAATGTCATTCAAAAAGCGGCTGCCGATGGCGAATCTACCCTGTTCAAACAGATTTCCGACACCAACCAGTCCCTGGGCCGCACTGAACATGACCTGGCCAGCAAATTCTTTGATACAGTTCTTAGCATCGAGCGCCAGTTCATCGACGAACTGAACTCGGTCCACAGGCCGATCAGCGGATAAAAAAAAGAGGTTTTCCTTTCCTCCTCTCTTTGGGGCCGCGGAAGTCCGCGGCCTTTTTTTTATTCAACAAAAAACAGCCGGGAATCAAAAATCTGCTCCTCCGGATATGGAGTGCCTTAAAGAGCCGAAAAACTTTTTTTCAGGGGAAGCACTTTTCAGACAAGCCCATATTTAAAGCTTCTTTCCAAAAACAGGGTGTATAGATCCGTCAGTTTATGCTTGGCTAAAACCGCTAATAAACTTTTCCCATAAAAACTTAAAAAAAATAAGTTAAAGAACGGCGATCCGGTTACTTTGGGCTGATACAAAAAAAATCTCCCTTTCGGAAAAAGCCCTAAAAAGCGACAATAGGCTAGGAAGCCGGCTGATATGGATAAATTAGAAGAGATTTTAAAACAGCTTGCAGAGGTCGGAGTATCCTTTGAAGTGCAGGAAAAAAACCTCTACCAGCTGACCTACGATGAGATCAAAATGGAGCTTTTCAAAAAAGATCATGAGCTCTATTTAAAAACCCGTCTCGCTCCTTGCCCGAAAGAAAAAAAAGAAGCGCTCTTTTCACTTTTAATGAAGGCCAACCAGCTCGGTTCCGGCACTTACGGCAACGCCATCGGCCTGGACAACCAAGAGAAGTTCTTGACACTCACCTGCCAATTGCCTTATGACATAATATATAAGGACTTAAAAGAAAAAATCGAACTTTTTTTAGGCTGCCTGCATTTCTGGCAAGAAGAAATTAAAAACTTTTCCCAAAAACCGGCAGTAGGTACAAATGGCTAGCTATCTCATCGGCCAAGAGGGCCAGTTCCAGGGCAAGGCCCTGGTTTTAGACCAGGACCGGACCATCGGCCGCGATGCGGAAAAAGCCGATCTGGTTTTAGACGAGCCCTCCGTTTCCAGAGAGCATGCAAAAATTACCAAAACCGAAGAGGGTTTTGTTTTAGAAAACCTCTCTCAGACCAACCCCCTTTCCGTCAACGGCAAGCCCCTTGAAGAAGCTTATCTTTTACAAGAAGGCGACCTCGTTAAAATCGGCGAAAACAGCTTTCTTTTCACCAACCGGGCCCCCGAAGAAAAAGCTCCGGAAGAAGAAGCCTACGAAACGATCTTCGAAGAGGAAGCGGCCAAAACTCCTTCCTATCTCCTGCCGGAGGGCGCTTTAATCTTAAAAGTTGTTTCCGGACCTAATGTCGGCGCCGAGTTCGGTTTGGAAAAAAACCAAAGCTATGTGATCGGCAAGGACCCGGAAAGCGCTGATATTATCTTCAACGACCTCAGCGTTTCCAAACAGCATGCCCGAATTACCTTGGATCCGGAAGGCCGGGCCTTCATCGAAGATCTGGGCTCGAAAAACGCTACTTTGGTCAACTCAAAAAAAATCAAGGGCAAAACGGAAGTTTCTTCCAAAGACTTTGTCGCCCTCGGCAACTCCATTTTTTTAGTGATCCAGGGAAATGAGGTTTTGGAAACCATTTATACCCCCCTGCCCAAAGGAGCAGAGATCGAAGAAGAAAAGGTCGGCTGGAAAAAACGGATTATTCCAACCCATTACCTGGCGCTGGCCGGCATCTCTTTAGCTTTACTTGTCGGCCTGGGCCTGGGCTTTTTTTCTTTGTTTACCAGCCGCAAGGTCGAGATCGTCCAGAAAGACCACTCGGAAGAGATCAAAGAAGCCCTGGCCAAATTCGAGGGAGTGCGCTTTTCTTTCAATCCCGGGCAAAACAAGCTCTTTTTGGTCGGCCATGTCCTAACCCGGATCGAACAGGAAGAACTGCTCTACAGCCTGAAAAACCTGCCTTTTGTCGAAAGCCTCGAAAACAACCTGATTATCGACGAGCTCGTTTGGAAAAACATGAACGACCTCTTGATGAGCTACCCCTCTTTCCGCTCGGTCCTGGTCCACGGCTCCAAGCCCGGCGCTTTTATCATCAGCGGCTATGTGCCGACGATCGCCGAAGCCCAAAAGCTCGCCGATTATTTAAATACCAACTTCCCCTATGTCGACCAGCTGAAAAACGCAGTTGTGATCGAAACCGTCTTAAAGGTCAGCATCGGCTCCAAGATCATTGCCCACGGCCTTTCCAATATTGCCTTCGAGCTTTCCTCCGGCGAGCTGATCTTAAGCGGACGGTTCGGATCCGATGAAAAAACCAATTTCCGCCGTTTGATCGCCGATCTAAAAAAACAGCCTGGCATCCGTTCAATCAAAAACATCGCTTTTGAAACCACTCCCGACATGGCCAGAATCGATCTTTCCGACAAATATAAAATTTCGGGGGTCATTTCCAAAGACGCTAAAAATGTCTCGGTTGTCGCCAACAACCAGATCCTGAATGCCGGAGATTTTATTGACGGAATGAAAGTAATCGAAATTAAATCAAATACGATTTATCTTGAAAAAGATGGTTTAAAATATAAAATTGATTATAAAAGGTAAAAAAGAGGAGTCGCCAACATGTATGGTCTGAAAAAAAATACCCCGCAGAACTTTAATTTCGACCTGGAAGTTGAAATTAATAAAAATCCGGGCCGCAAAAAAGAAATCTTAACCGAAGCTTCTAAACACTTAGAAGAAATCAAGGGCAGCCTTAGGAATCCCAAATGCCAGGAAGCGAAGAGCTTGTCTGAGATCGCCGAAGGCTATGACGCTTTAAAAAAAGTTATCGGCAAATTAGCCTAGGAGAAACATTATGTCAGACTTAAAAAAAATCGACTGGAACACCCTTTTGGGCTATTTTTCTCATGTGCAGTCCAAAGTATCTTCGCAGCTGGCCTCTTTGGCTGCCAATACTTCGACTACAGCGCCCGGCCAGTTCTTAATGATGCAGTTCCAGATGGCCTCGGTCACCCAAATGGGCGATTCGATCTCGAACATGATCTCGCAGTTTAACGCGATGATCAATAATGCCGTGCGCAACATGGGCAAATAAAAAAGCTAACTAAAAAAAGGAAAAAAATATGCAGCAAATGGCAAAATACAAAAAAGACTTCGCGCTCTTTTTGGAAGCCGGCTTTATCGCCATCAACCAAATGGACGAAGCCGCAGCCACCCGGCTGTTTAACGCCGCCGCTTTATTAAATCCAGAAAATACCCTGACCGAGATCGGCAAGGGTTATCTGCAGCTCCATCTTTTGAACTTGAAAGGCGCCGCCGCCCATTTTGAAAAAGTCCTGAAACAAGAACCGGACAACGAAATGGCCAAAACTTTTCTCGGCGTCACTTTAAGCTGGCAGCCGGCTGAAACCATCAAGGGAGAAAAGATCCTGGAAGAAACCGCTAATTCCAGAGACCCCGCTGTGAAAAAAATCTCAAAAACCGCCATTGATTTCGTGGAGACCTTTGTGAAAAAAAAGCCCTCCCCCGCCGAAATCAAAAAGAAAAAGAAGTAAGCCATGGTCGATGCACCTTTTGATCCTAATTCCGTCAAGGGAGTCGGACCGAAACCTCCGGAAATTACCCCTTCTCCCGGGCCGGATGAAAAAGAGTTCCAGTCCTTAATGCAGGGCTCGCCGATGCCGGCTGAAGGCATTTCGCCTCTAGAAGTTAATCCGGGCAAGCTTTCCGCTTCTTCTCCAACCGTCGAGGGCCTGATCAGCCAGATCGATAATACGCAGGGCCAAATGAAAAAAGTTGAGCAAAGCTTAAACTTCGCCCAGCTGAAATTAAAAAAAGCCCAGGAAAGACTGGTTGACGACAAGCTGCAGGCCGCCAGCTCTGATATCCAGGGCGCGGCCAAGGCCGCTGGAGCGCCCCTGGTACCGACCACCATTGAAAACGGCATGCCGCCGGTTGCCAAATTTCTTTCTTATGTCGGCGACAGCCAGAACCAGCTGACAGAAGTTAAAAGCACTTTAAGCTCGATGGCAAAAAAGGGCCCGATGAACCCGGCCGACATGCTCTTGATCCAGGTCAAGCTGGCCCAAGCCCAGCAGGAAGTCGAGTTTTCCTCGGCGCTGCTTTCCAAGGTTGTTGAATCAATCAAACAGACGCTCAACATCCAAATCCAGTAAGCTCGCATGGACGACTCTTTTGACAAGCTCTTAAACCGCATGGAAGAGATCGAGCTGACCTCCGTGCACGGCAGAATTACCGAAGTGATCGGCATGCTGATCAAAGCCGTAGTGCCCGAAGTCAAAATGGGCGAAGTCTGCCTGATCAAAAGACCCGGGGCGCCGCTGATTTCCGAAGTTGTCGGCTTTACCAAAGAAGAGGTCCTGCTCTCGCCGTTGGGCGAAATGTCCGGCATCGGGCCCTCTTCGGAAGTGATCCCCCTCCACATGCCCATGAAGATCAAGGTCGGACAAAAACTGCTGGGCCGGGTGATCAACGGCGTCGGCGAGCCTTTGGACCTTGACACCCACGGTCCTTTGGAACTCGAAGAAGAATTCCCGGTTGTCTCCCCCCCTCCCGATCCCCTGAAAAGAACCCTGATTGAAAAGCCGCTTTCTACCGGCATCCGCTGTCTTGATGCCGTTTTAACCTGCGGACAAGGCCAAAGGGTCGGTATTTTTGCCGGATCCGGCGTCGGCAAGTCGACGCTTCTGGGCATGATCGCCCGCTATGCCAAAGCCGACGTCAATGTGATTGCGCTCATCGGCGAAAGAGGCCGGGAAGTCCGCGAGTTTATCCAAAGCGACCTCGGAGAAGAAGGCTTAAAAAGATCCGTCATTATCGTTTCCACCTCGGACCAGGCCGCCCAGGTCAGGATCAACGCCGCCCTGGTCGGAACCGCCATTGCCGAATATTTCAGAGAGCAGGGCAAATCAGTCATTTTAATGATGGACTCGGTAACCAGGTACGCCCGGGCCATCCGTGAAATCGGCCTAGCGGCCGGCGAGCCGCCGGCCAGAGCCGGCTACACGCCTTCGGTTTTTGCCACCCTGCCTAAACTCTTGGAAAGGTCCGGCAACTCGGAAAAAGGCTCGATTACCGCTTTTTATACCATTTTAGTCGCCGGCGACGATCTGAATGAGCCTATTGCCGACGAAACCAGATCCATCCTCGACGGCCACATTGTCCTTTCCAACGAACTGGCCCGGCAATACCACTATCCGGCGATTGATGTGCTCACCTCGATCAGCCGGATCCTGCCCAATATCGTCGATCCCAAACACCTGACCCAGATCGGCAAGCTCCGGGAAGTGCTGGCCAACTACAAAAAAAACGAACTTTTAATCCGCATCGGCGAATATAAGCCCGGCTCCGACAAAGAAGCTGATTTCGCCATTAAATATATTGACAAGGTCAACCGTTTCTTAAAACAAAAAATCGAAGAAAAATCTACTTTCGAAGACTCTTTAAAACAGCTCATGGGCCTCTTCACCTAGGGAGGTCTTAAATGAGCCTGGAAAAATATCCCCTTGAAGAGCTGGCCAAGATCAAAGTCCGCAAGTTCGAACAGGCCCTCAAGCTCTTTGAAGAAAAAACCGCCCGGCTTTTGGAAGAGGAAGAAAAGCTTTTTAAAACGGAGGAAGAAAGGAACAAATGCCTGGAGCATAAAGAAGCCAAGCTAAACCAGCTCAGGGAAGCGCTCGACAGCGGCGCCAAGCACGCCAAAATCGAAATGATGAAAAACTATTTAAAAGTAGTCAAGGAAGAGTTAAAAGAAAAAGAAAGGAAGGTCGAAAGCCAAAAAAGAGAAGTTGAAAAAGCGGAAAACGAACTGGAAGAAGCCAAAAAAAACCTTTTTCAGAAAAAAAAGGATGTTGAAAAGCTTAAAATCCATAAAACCGAATGGAAAAAAATCGAAGCCTTGGAAGACTTGAGAAAAGAAGCGATTGAAGAAGATGAAATTGGCTCCGTGCGCCACATCTTCAAAAAAAAAGGCCAAAAAGGAGCAAAAAATGACTAAACCGGTACCGCCTTTCCCTGAAGAAAAGCACAAGATCAACGCTGAAAAAAAACCCGACGAACAAGGCTTTCAAAAAGCAATTGAAGAAGCCAAAGACATCGATCCCGAAGCCAAAAGAAAAAACCAAGCAGAAAAAACTACCAAGAAACCGGGATCTAAGACTTCTTCGCCAAGCCCAAAAACCAAAGAAAAGAGCTCTCAGATGCCGACTGCAGGAGATGAAGACAGCATGCAAGAGCCAATTAAAAAAATTCACGAACAAGAAAAAGGCCAGTCTACAGAAAGGCCCAGTATTCCCAAAGAGCAGGAATTTCAAAAAATTGCCCAGCCCAGCGAAAAAAAAACCGAAAAAGAAAAGCCTTCCTCTTTCGCTAAAGAACAAAAAAAACCGAGCTTAAACAATCCGGAAAAAGAGCTGCAATCCGTTGCTCGCCCCCATTTGGAAACTCCTCCAAAAACTAAAAGCCCAAAGTCCACAGCTCCCAAATCAGGAGATGAAAACGCCATGCAAGAACCGCTCAAAAAAACCCAAAAAAAAGAAACAAGCGAGGCCCCGGCCGCCAAGCCAACCCTTCCCGAAGAAAATAAATTTAAAGAACTGGCCGAAAAGCCTCTCACAGCCGAAAAGCCTCTCACAGCCGAAAAGCCTCTCACAGCCGAAAAGCCTCTCACAGCCGAAAAGCCTCTCACAGCCGAAAAGCCTCTCACAGCCGAAAAGCCTCTTACAGCCGAAAAGCC